>CAVBPP010000018.1:0-7238 GCA_963597295.1 Paratractidigestivibacter sp.
ACGGAAAGAGCTACATTTCGCCCGAGGAGTTTATTCCGCTGGCCGAGCGTGCGGGCCTGCTGAACGACATTTCGCTCATCGTGCTGGAAACCACCTGCGAGCTTTTGGGCTCGGGCAGGGTGCCGTGGCTGGAATCGGTTTCGGTGAACCTGTCCATCCGCCAGCTGACCGTCCCCGGCATGGTCGACAAGCTGAAAGCGCTGCTGACCAAGTACGAGATCGGGCCGAGTCGCGTGAAGATAGAGGTGACCGAACGCTCCGCCGCCGAGGACGAGGACGTTGCGCGCAACGCCATGAACGCCATGTGCGATGCGGGTTTCGGCTTTTTGCTGGACGACTTCGGCACGGGTTATTCCAACTTCATGAGCGTGCTTGACCTGCCGTTTGAGACGGTGAAGCTTGACAAGTCCATTGTGGCCGGGCTGGCAGACGACGCTCGTTCGCGCCTGACGCTTTCCGCCTTGGTTCCGTTTTTCCATAAGCTGGAACAGAACATCGTGGCCGAAGGAATCGAGACGGCTACTCAGGCGCAGATTGCGTTCGACTTCGGCGTTGATCGCATTCAGGGCTATTACTTCTCGCGCCCGCTGCCGGTCGATAAGCTGTCTGAGGTGTGCAACCCCGATGGAACGCGCTTTGGGGAAGGGGCTGACACCGAGGAGGCTGGCGCCGCCGCCGTCGATGCCGCCGCGCCGACCGCTGCAGGCGTCATGGAGGAGCTGACCGAGCTGGTAGGTCCCGAGGCTAAAACGGAATCCGCTTCATAAAGTACTGGCGCGCTTCGCGTTCTCTATTAATGGGCCGAGCTTTCGCTCGACCCTACGAAATCTAACTTTAACCGCTGATACTGTTGTTAATGAACAACAGGCTTTCCATTTTTCGTGGGTTCGAGCGAAAGCTCGAACCGCAATAGAGAGCGCGAAGCGCGACACTCATTTATTTCTTCGCTAACCGCTTATCAATTGCCACGTACACGAACCCCAACAGCACGAATGCCACCAGCAGCACGGCGATGTAGCCGAATGCCGCTGCTCCCAGCACGTCGAAGTTCACGAAAAAGTACGGCCAACGGCCTTCTTCGCCCAGCACGCTCACGCTGAAGCCCAGCACGCAGATGGCCACGTATACCAGGTAGCAAAGCGGAAAAAGCGGCCAGGTCAGAGGGTCTTTCCATTCCATATGGCCCTTTGAGTCGAACAGGAGCCAGTCGGCGATGGCGCACATGGGCACAATGTAGTGCAGCACCAGCATATCGGGGTGGAAGGTGCCGCCCAGAAACACCATGCCCCAGTTCAGCATGAAATGCGCGACCAGCCACGTGACGGTGATGGCCAGCATCAGAGCGTATTTCAGCTTCGGGTGCCAGGGCGCATGGCCGTCGGCACGCCCGCGCAGTATGGCGATAACCGCGCACCAGAAATAGAGCGCAACGGCGATGTTGGAGATGTTGGTGAACATGAAGGGGAACGACGTTTCGGGCTCGCCGGTGAAAAGCCCGGTGGCGTACAGCAGCGCGCAGGTGCCGGCTATGGCGATGAACAGCTTAAACGCAACGGAAGCCGTGCGGGAATGGATGTACATGAGGGCCTTTCTTTCGTGTTGTTTCCGCCTGCTATGGTAGCGAATTGCGCCGCCGCTTGCGTCGGGGCCGCTAGCGTTCAAGCAAAAGTCCGATGGGCCTTTGTTGGAAACAATTCCGCATATGTCTTCCGCGGTGGACACCTAGTGTGGGTAGCATGCTTTACAATGTTGAGAAAGGGAAGCTAAGCGGAAAGGAGGCCCGGTTGTCACCATTTGTTTGGATTGGCGTGGCGGTGGTCATGGCCATCGTCGAGGCGTTGTCTCTGGGGTTCGTTACCATTTGGTTCGTGCTCGGCGCCGTGGTTGCGCTCATCGCGCAGGTGCTGGGGTTCGGCATTGCGGTGCAGATCATCGTGTTTCTGGTGGTGTCCATCGCGTTTTTGCTGCTGGTGCGCCCATATGCGCTGAAGCATCGCAACCGCGGGGCGGCGGCCGAGCCTTCCATGGTGGGGAAAACGGCACGGGTAATCGTGCCTATTTCCGCAGATGGGACGCATGGTCGCGTGGAAACCGCCGACGGCGTGTGCTGGACGGCGATAAGCGCCGCCGGTGAGGACATACCGCAGGGCACGCAAGTGCGCATCGTGAAGGTTGAAAGCATCAAACTGTTCGTGGAAAGGATCTAACATGGCACTTTTACTCGTATTGCTCGTCATCATCGTTGCGGTGGTGCTCACGTGCGTGAAAATCGTTCCGCAGGCCGAGGCTCGCATCGTCGAGCGCCTGGGCAGTTACCTGACCACCTGGAATAACGGCTTGCACATGATGGTGCCGCTCATTGACAGCGTGGGCCCGCGCATCAGCCTGAAAGAGCAGGTGGCCGATTTCCCGCCGCAGCCCGTGATCACTAAGGACAACGTGACCATGTCCATTGATACCGTCATTTACTACAAGGTTATGGACCCGAAGCTGTACACCTATGGCGTGGAGAACCCTGTCGGCGCGCTTGAGAACCTGACGGCCACCACGCTGCGCAACATCATCGGCGACATGGACCTGGATACCACGCTGACCAGCCGCGATACCATCAACGGCCAAATGCGCGCCGTGCTGGACGAGGCGACCGACCCGTGGGGCATCAAGGTGAACCGCGTCGAGGTGAAGAACATCATGCCGCCGCAGGCCATCCAGCAGGCCATGGAGAAGCAGATGAAGGCCGAGCGCGAGAAGCGCGAGCAGATTCTGCTGGCCGAGGCGCAGAAGCAGTCGGCCGTGACCGTGGCCGAGGGCGAGAAGCAGGCGCAGATTCTGGCTGCCGAGGCTGAAAAGGAAGCCACCATTCTGGCAGCTGAGGCCGAGAAGGAACGCCAGATCCGCGAGGCGGAAGGCGAGGCCGAGGCCATCAGGACCGTGCAGAACGCAACCGCCGAGGGCATCCGCGTGGTGCGCGAGGCCGGCGCCGACAACGCAGTGCTTACCCTGCAGGCCTTCGAGGCGCTGAAGTCGGTGGCGAACGGCCAGGCCACGAAGCTGATCATCCCCAGCGAGATTCAGGGCATGGCCGGACTTGCCGCAAGCCTGAAGGAAGTCGTGGTGGACGACAAGCCCGCGAAGTAGTATTTGCAGCAGAGCGGCCCGGCCATGGCGGTCGGGTCCTCTCAGCAAAAGGAGGCCTTTCACGTGAGGTTACTGCATGTTTCCGACTTGCATATCGGCAAGCGCGTCAATGGCATTTCGATGGTCGATGATCAGCGGCATATTCTGGCGCAGATGCTCGACATTATTCGCGACCGCAAGGTGGATGCGCTGCTGATCGCGGGCGATATTTACGATAAGGCTACGCCCTCGGCCGAGGCCGTCACCGTGTTCGATGGCTTTCTGACCGACCTGGCGGCGCTTGACGTGCAGGTGCTGGCCATTCCCGGGAATCATGATTCGGCAGAACGGATCGCATACGTGCAGGGACTGCTGAAGGCCCAGGGCGTGCATTTCGCGCCCGTGTACGACGGGGAAGTTGCCTGCGTGAACCTGGCGGACGAATATGGCGAGGTGGCCTTCTGGCTGCTACCGTTCTTGAAACCGGGCGACGTGCGGCGCTTCTTCCCGGAGGAGGAAATTGGCGACGATTACACGGCGGCGTTACAAGCGGCGCTTTCAACTTGCAATATCGATCAGGCGAAACGCAATGTGGTGCTGTCGCATCAGCTGGTGACTGCGTTCGGCACTGCTCCCGATCGTGCCGACGACGAGATAAAGCTGGGCGGTTTGGATAACGTGGACTTCAGCGTATACGACGCGTTCGATTATGTGGCGCTGGGGCATGTGCATCGCCCGCAGCGCGTCGGGCGCGATACGGTGCGCTACTCGGGTTCGCCGTTGAAGTATTCGTTCAGTGAGGCCCGCTACGACAAAAGTTGCGTGTTGGTTGACCTGGGCGAAAAGCCGGCGGGCGCCATGCCTGGCGAATGTGCGCAGATCGAGTTGGTGCCGCTGGTGCCGTTGCATGATATGCGCGAGCTGACGCTGTCGCTTGCCGAGGTGCAGGCAGTCGGCGCCGAAGGCCCGGCCAGCGATGATTACGTGCACATAACGCTGACTGACAAGCATCCGCAGCTGGACGCCATGGCAAAGGTGCGCGACGTGTACCCTAACGCGATGGCGCTTGATTACGAGTTCGCATCGGCCTTGGTCACGCGGGCCGACGAACGCGAGGTGGCAAACCCCGACACTACGAGCATGGCCGATATGTTCGCCGCCTTCTACAGGGCACAGACCTCTGGGGAAATGACTGATGACCAGGCGAATCTTATCGCTTCGCTAGTGAGCCGGGTAGAGGAAGGGGGCGCGCGATGAGGCCTTGCAAGCTGACGCTTTCGGCGTTCGGTCCGTATGCGGGCACTACCGTTATCGACTTCGATAAGCTGGGGAAGACCGGCGTTTACCTGGTTTGCGGCGACACGGGCGCGGGCAAGACGATGATTTTCGACGCCATATGCTTCGCGTTGTTCGGCGAGGCTTCGGGCAGTTCGGATAATGGCGCGCGCAAGCCGGAGACCATGCGCAGCGATTTCGCCTCGCCTGAGACTGATACGTATGTTGAGCTGGAGTTTTGCTATCGCGGTGAGACTTATAAGGTGCGTCGCAACCCTGAGTACGTACGCGCGAAGCAACGCGGCGAGGGTACGACGAAGCAGGGAACCAACGCCGAGCTGACGTTGCCAGACGGGTCGTGCATCACAAAGGTGAAGGCGGTCAATGGCAAAATCCAGGAATTGCTGGGCATCGAAGCCAGCCAGTTCAAGCAGATCGTGATGCTGGCCCAGGGTGAGTTCCGTAAGCTGCTGACGGCCGACACCGCGACGCGCGAGGCCATCTTCCGCAAGCTGTTTGCCACGCAACGCTATGCTGACCTGCAGGAACGTCTGAAGGCCGAGGCGAAGGAGCTGAAGGACCAATACGAGGGTCTTTCGGTTGAGATTTCGACCATCGCTAAGCAGGTGCAGTTTGTGCCGGGCCCTGCGGCCGACGAGCTGGCGCAACGCTTGCACGACGGCAAACGCATGGGGGATTGGCTGCTTGAGGTGTTGGAGGCGTCCGTGGCTGAGGATGCCCCGCAAGCCGAGAAATTGGAAGCCCGGGTGACGGCTTTGCGCAAGCAATGGTCCGAAGCGAACGCCGAGCTGACGCAGGCTAAGCAGCGCCCTTCGTTGGAGGCCGAATGCAAGCAGCAACGCGAGAAGATTGCCGCGTTACAGCAGGTGAAACCCCAGCTAGAGCAGGCGCTGAAAGCCTGCGAGGGGAAGGAGCCCGCCCGCGTGGCGCAGGTTGAGCAGGCTGCCGTGATAGAAGGCTCGCTGCCGAAATACCAGCAGCATAAGGCAGCGCTGGCGAAACTGGCGCAGTCGCAGAAGGCGGCTCAGGACGCGCGAATCAAGCTCGATCAGGCGAAAGAGCTGCATAAAAAAGCGCTGGCCACCGAGACGCAGTTGCGGGAGGAAGCGGAAAAGTTGCAAGGCGCCGATGTGCGCCAGGCTGAGGCGAAGTCTGCCTATACGGAAGCAAATCGTGCGCTGCAAGATGCAAAGGCGTTGGTTACGCGCCATGCGGAGCTGGCAAAGGCTGCAGCAGCCGCCAAAAAGCCTTATGAACAGCAGATTCTTAAATATAAGGAAGCCGAACAGGCCTATGCTGCGGCGCAGGTGACGTCGGCGGATCTGCAACGTCGTCAACGTGCGGGCCGAGCCGGCGTGCTGGCGCAAACACTGGTGGCGGGCGAGCCCTGCCCGGTGTGCGGCTCGACCGATCATCCGAAGCCGGCGGCTGCTGCGCATGATGTTCCTACCGACGCTCAGTTGGACGCCGCGACGGAGGCGGAGCAGCAGGCCAAGGCGGCGGCCGATAAGTGCTCCGTAGAGGCCGCTAGGCTGAAAGCCACCCTGGAGGAACGAACCTCTTCATTGGAGACTTTCGAAGTCGAAAGCGGTACGCAGGATGCCCTGCAGCAAGCTCAAGCGGCCGCGCAGGATGCCCTTGCAGTGGCGCAAACAAACCTTAACAACGCCAACCAGGCTGCGGATAGGCTTACTAAAACGCAGGCTGATCTTAAGCGGGCACAAGACCTGGCAACCCAAACGCAAGAGGCCGAGCGAACCCAGGAAACCGCGCTGCATACGCACCAGCAAGCGCAGGCCGTGGCCGAAAATGACGCAAAGGCTTTGAAAGCTGACCTGACGTTCGAAACCCTGGATGCCGCAACTGCCGAAGCCCGTCGCCTGCGTAATGCCGCAGACGAAGCGAAACGCCAATTTGAAGCCGCGCAGAAGGCGCTCGCGACTAACGAATCCGACACCGTCACGGCCCAACAGGTGCTTGCGGAAAAGGAAAAGCAGCTGGCCAACCTTCCGCAAGTGAACTTGGAAAAGGCTGCCGAGGTGTTGGCAAACCTGCAAATGCAGGGCAGCCAGGCAGGCAAAGACTACGAAACCGTGAAGCTGCGCTTGGGTGCTAATGAGCGCTGCCTGGCGCAGTTGCGCAGCGCGTTGCAGAAGGCGGGCGATATTGAGGCGCGCTACGGGGCTGTAAAGGACCTATCCGACGTGGCGAACGGTCAGCGTACGGGCACGGTTCGCATCAATTTCGAGGCCTATGTGCAGGCCATCTATTTCGATCGCGTGATAGCGGCCGCCAATGAACGCTTGCGCCTGCTCGCGAACGGGCAATTCGAGTTGGTGCGCGACGATGCGGCGCAGGGGAACTCGAAGGCGGGGTTGGGGCTTTACGTCATCGACAGCTTCACCGGTCGCGCGCGTGACGCGTCGTCGCTTTCCGGCGGCGAGTCGTTTCAGGCATCGCTGTGCCTAGCGTTGGGTCTGTCCGACGTGGTGCAGGAATATGCGGGCGGCGTGGAATTCGACACCATGTTTGTGGACGAGGGCTTCGGTTCGCTCGACCAGCAATCGCTAGCAGCGGCCATCAACTTGCTAACCGACCTATCCGGCGGCACCAAGCTGGTAGGCATCATCAGCCACGTGGAAGACCTAAAGTCGAACATCCCCAAGAAGATAGTCGTAAAGAAAACCCGAAGCGGCTCAACAGCCCAGGTAGAAGGATAGGTACGTGACCTGGCGTGGATTGCCTGCCGAATCGAACAGTTGAAGCCTGCTGATTATTACGCGTTCTGCGTAACGTCCGCTTCGCGCTTTCCGTATCGCTCGGCC
>CAVBPP010000019.1:0-14187 GCA_963597295.1 Paratractidigestivibacter sp.
GTGGTATGCATCGCCGGTCGAGCCGAAGCCCGTGACCTCGGCCAAGGGCTTCGCGCCGCGAGCCAGCGCATGCTCGAGGGATTCCAGCACGAGCGCACCCGCGCCCTCGCCGGCCACGAAGCCGCTGCGGCGCACGTCGAACGGAAGCGACGCCTGCGTAGGATCTTCAAGCTCGGCAAGCGCGCCCAAGTTCGCGAAACCCGCAATGCAGATGGGGTTGACCGATTCCTCGGAGCCGCCGGCCAGCGCCACGTCGGCGTACCCATGGCGAATGGAGCGAACCGCCGCGCCGATGTTATGCGCACCGGTCGCGCAGGCGGTGGTGATATCGATGCACTCGCCGCGCATGCCATAGCGGATAGCCAAGTGACCTGCGGCGATGTTGCCTATCATGGTGGGCACGAACAGCGGGCTCACGCGCTTGGGGCCCTTATCGTGCAGCGTGTAGAAGCCGTTTTGCAGCTCATCGATGCCGCCGATGCCCGCACCGAAGATGACGGCCACGCGCGTAGCGTCCTCTTCTTCCATATTCAGGCCGGACTGCGCCATGGCCTCGTCAGATGCAACAATGGCGTACTGCACGAAGCGCTCGAAACGACGCGCTTCCTTCTTCGTCAAGCCATGTTCGGTGGCGTCGAAATCGCGCACCTCGCCCGCCACGTGCACCTTCTGGTCGGACGTGTCGAAGTGCGAAATGGTATCGATGCAGCAGCGCTTGCCCATCACGGCGTCCCACAGCGCCTGCACGCCGACGCCCGCCGGGGTGACCGCACCCATGCCGGTGATGACGACGCGATGCGTCCCGTCCGCACGGCGCGTGCCGCTCGCGTTCACAGTGTTGCTCATAGTGCCAAACCTCCGTCGATGCAGATGACCTGCCCGGTAATATATCCAGATTCCTCGCTGGCCAAGAAGCGAACGAGATGCGCTACGTCAGACGTCTGCCCGAAGCGCTTCATAGGAATTTGCGCGCCGATAGTGTCGCGTTGCTTATCGGAAAGCGCACCGGTCATGTCGGTGTCGATGAACCCGGGGGCCACCGCATTGGCCGTCACGCCGCGGGCGGCAAGCTCGCGCGCAATGGTCTTCGTCAGGCCGATGACGCCGGCCTTCGAAGCCGCATAGTTAATCTGACCTGCGTTTCCGCCGACGCCCGACACGCTCGACATGTTCACGATGCGCCCGTAGCGCTGCTTCATCATGATGGCGCCCGCGGCCTTGCAGGTAAGGAAGGTGCCCTTCAGATTCACCGCGATGACGTCGTCGAAGTCGGCTTCCTTCATGCGCACCATCAGCCCGTCGCGGGTGATGCCGGCGTTGTTCACCAACACGTCCAAGCGCCCGAATGCCTCATGCGCGGCCTTGACCAGCGCTTCGGCCTCCTCCGCGTTGCCGACGCTCGCGGGCACGGCCAACGTGCGAACGCCGAACTCGGCAGCCAGCGCGTCGGCGGTTTCCTGCAGCGCGGGCAAGCCCGACTCGCTCGAGCAATTCAGGCACACATCGTAGCCGGCGGCGGCCAGCTCGCGCGCGATCTCGGCGCCGATGCCGCGCGACGACCCGGTGACCAGGGCTGCGCGACGGACGCTTTCGCTTTCGCTCATGGGATTCCTCCTATTCAGCGTTCGCGGCCAGAAAGGCCTCGAAGCTTTCCTTATCTTGAACGCACGGACGCTCTGCCGCGCGATCGATGCGTTTGACCAGGTTGGATAGCACACCGCCGAATCCGACCTCCGCAAAGCAAGTTGCACCCTGGCCCCCGAGCGCCTCGACGCTCTGCTGGAACAGCACCGGGCTCACCAAATGGCGCACCAAATGCTCACGGGCGCAAGCTGCGGAAAGCGGCTTCGCATCGGTGTTGCAAATAAGCGGAATCTGCGGCTCGGCGAACTCAACGCCAGCCAAATACTCATCCAGCCCTTCGGCGGCCTCAGCCATCAGCGGGCTATGGAAAGCGCCGGATGTGGCCAGGCGCGCCACGCGCTTACCAGCGGCGCTCCAAGCGGCCTCGGCGCGCTCGACGGCGGCAACTTCGCCGGAAACAACAATCTGACCAGGGCTGTTGAAATTCGCAGCCACCAGTACCTGACCCTGCGCGCATTCGTCGCACACGGCCTGCACATCTTCCGGGGTCGCTTTCAGAAACGCACTCATAACGCCCAGATGAGCCTCGGCGGCCTCAGCCATCAAATGCGCACGTTCCTTCACGAACGCGAAGGTGGCTTCATCGGAAAGCATGCCGGATACGGCCAGCGCGCTCACCTGGCCGAGCGAGAAGCCCAGCACAGCAGAGGGTTGGACGCCACGCGCCATAAGCGCACGGGCGATGCCGACCGAAAGCGCGCACATGGCGGGCTGCGCATAAGCGGTGTCGTTCAACTCTTCAGCCGGGGCATTCAGCATAACGTCAGCCACATCGAACCCGAGCACGTCGGAGGCGCACTCAAGCGTGCGCGCAACCTCGGCAACGCCAAGCAGGCTCTCCCCCATGCCGGGCTTCTGCGCGCCCTGGCCCGAGAACAGGAATACCGGGTTCACTAGCGACCAGCCCTTTCGCGCGTTGCGTTCGCGTCGGCCATCTGCTGCAGGTTGCGCCCGCAAAGTGCCTCGGCCTCGCCCATGATCTCGTCGATGACCTGCGCGGCGGTCTTGCGCTCGCGCACCACGGCCGCAATCTGGCCGGACATGATCGATCCGTTCTCGACGTCACCCGAAACGGCGCGGCGCAGGCTGCCCACGTACATGCGCTCAAGTTCCTCGCCGTTCTGCGCGGCGTTGTCCTCAAGCTTACGAACGCTGCGAGCGAACTTGTTCTTCAGGCAACGCACAGGATGTCCCGTCCCGCGGCCGGTCACGATAGTGTCGGAGTCCTTCGCACCCAAGATCTTCTCTTTGTACGCGTCGGCCACCGTGCACTCGTCCACGGTGAGGAAGCGCGTGCCCATCTGAACGCCCTCGGCGCCCAAGGCGAACGCGGCGGCGATTCCGCGGCCGTCTGCAATGCCACCTGCGGCGATGACGGGAATGGAAACCGCTTCGCACACCGCGGGCACAAGCGCCATAGTGGTCAACTCGCCCACATGGCCGCCGCTTTCGGTGCCCTCGGCAACCACGGCATCGGCGCCCAAGCGCTCCATGCGCTTGGCAAGCGCCGTCGTGGCGACGACGGGGATCACCTTGATACCGGCTTCCTTCCACATGTCCATATAATTCGCGGGGCTGCCGGCGCCGGTGGTGACGACGTCGATCTTCAGGTCTACCAGCAGCTTCGCAAGCTCGGCGGCGTTGGGGTCCATCAGCATGACGTTCGCGCCGATGGGCTTGCTGGTGATCTTGCGGGCCGCTTCGACCTGCTGCTCCACCCACTCGAGCGGGGCACCGCCGCAGGCGATGATGCCCAGGCCGCCGGCCTCGCTCACGGCGCCGGCCAAGCTGGCGTCGGCGATGCGTGCCATTGCCCCCTGGATGATGGGCACCTCGATGCCCAAAAGTTCTGTGATACGCGTGTTCAAGATGGAAATCCTAACTCGTAAAGCAGGCCGTTCGCAAAGTGCGATACGGCCTTATTCGAATAGTAAAATAATAGTTCAATCAGGCATGATAAGCCTGAAAACCTCAGTTGTTCCACGTTTTCTTCGAATATGTGGCAAAACTTATGAATATGACGCGAAAAGCCCAGGTGAAAGGCATTATTTGGATTGAAGTAAAAGAGCCACGAAGAAAGCCTAATGGCCAGTATGTTCAAGCTTGAATTCCAGCTTGCCCGTACGCGCATCCGCGGAAACCAGCACCACGCGAACGCGCTGTCCCAAGCGGTAGAATTCGCCGGAATCTTGCCCCACCAGCATATATTTCACCGGGTCGAACGCAAAATACTCGCTGCCAAGCGATTTCGCCGGCACGATGCCCTCGGCCGTGTTCTCAAGCCGGACGTACATCCCATAGGACGCCACGCCTGAAACCTGCGCGTCAAACGTCTGCCCGGTGAACGCCGCCATGTACTCGATCAGCTTCAATTCCTGCGACTGCCTCGCGGCCTTTTCCGCCACGCGCTCCATATCGGAAGCGTGCTCGGCAATCCACGGCAAAGCCGCAACCTCCTGGTCGAACTTTTGCGGGCGGCGCGTCAGCTGCGCTCGCAGCATACGATGCACCACCAAGTCGGGGTATCGACGAATCGGGCTAGTGAAATGCGCATATGCCGAAGAAGCCAGCCCGTAATGCCCCTCGCACGCGGGCTTATAGCAGGCACGCTTCATGGCGCGCAGCACCAGGTTCGAAACCAGGTTCGCCTCCAGGCGGCCCTCGCTCTCGACTAGAACCCGCTGCACGGCATGCGGGTCACCGGCCACCAAACGCTCAGGGCTGATGCGGCCGAACCACGAAAATTCCTGCAGCACGGGGACAAGCGCGGCCAAGCTATCGGGCGAAGGCTTCTCATGCACGCGATACAGCGCCGGGAATTCTCGTTCGCGCAGATGGGTTGCGACGACCTCGTTGGCCATGATCATCGATTCCTCCACCAGCGAGGTTGCTTCGTTTTTGAATCGCAGGTCAACGCCCGTCGGCTTCCCCTGCGCATCAAGGCGAACACGGGCCTCGGGGAATTCGAAATCCAACCCGCCAGCGGCCTTTCGTTTGGCGATGCGGGCCCGAGCGAAAGCGGAAAGCGAACGAAGACGAGAAACCAGCTCGGCACGATCGCACGCAACCTCATCAAGCGAAGCGCACGCATCATCCGAAGGTGCCCCCAAGGCGCCATCGTCTTCCGCAAGCAAGGAAAGCGCCTGGTCATAGGTCAAACGGACGCTAGAGCACATCAGCGCGGGATACAGGTCGTAGCCAACGATATCCCATTCGGCATCCAGGTAAACATCGCAGGTCATGCAGCGTCGCACCTCGCCGGGGTTAAGCGAGCACAACCCGTTGGAAAGCTTCTCGGGAAGCATGGGAATTACGCGATCGACCAAATAAACGCTGGTCGCACGCCTGCGAGCATCCAGATCGAGCGAGCTGTTCCACGGCACATAATGCGAAACGTCGGCAATGTGCACGCCCAAGCGCCACGCAGCCCCACGTCCCAGAAAATCATCGGCGAGCTCAAGCGAAAGCGCATCGTCGAAGTCCCGCGCATCCGCCGGGTCGATAGTGAACACAAAGCGTTCGCGCAGGTCACGGTAGCCTTCCGTCAAAGCGCCCACCTCATCGAGTTGCGCCGCGTCGGCTTCAGCAACAGCACCCTCCGAGAACGCCGTCTCAAGCTTGTTTCGAGCAATGATCGTATCAACCGATACAGTGGCCTCATCGGCCACGCCAAGCACTTCCTCGATAACGCCGCAAGCCGCCTCATGGCGCGACGGATACGAGGTCATGCGCACGCGGACAAGCGCCCCATCGGGCACATCGGGAAAATCTGCCCGCATGGTGAAAATGTCGTAGGAAATGTTGGCATCCTCAGGAACAACGACGCCGAAGGGTTCGGCCACCTCGTAGCGCCCGATCACGGTGTCGTGCGCGCGGTCGATCACGCGCAAAACCCTAGCAGCCGGGCGCTCAGCAGACCCGCCGGCGCCGTAAGCGCCCGACGATCCTCCCTTATGCGACCCGCGGACGGGCAACGGCGCAATCTCGACCAAGTCGCCATCGAAGGCGCCGCCCATCTTCGATTCGGGAATGAAATACTCCCCCTCGGCCGTGCGCACAAAACCATAGCAGCCCCCATGGACAACGAGCACTCCATGGGGGTTAGAACGCGGCCGCCTACGCGTATGCTTGCGCGTGCGGCCCATGCTATTCCTTCACCAGCGACTGAGCGGTCTCGATCGCGAAATCCTTTTGGGAATCGCCCTCGTCGGAAGTTCCCACCACGATGTCGGGGTTGATCCCATAGCCATCGATGGTGCGATCGAGCGGGCTTTTGTAGTATGCGGCCGTATAACGAAGAGCGCCGCCGAAACTCAAATCATGCGTGACCTGCACGGAGCCCTTACCCAGCGTCTTCTGGCCGATGATGGTCGCACGCTGATTGTCTTGCAGCGCCGCGGCGATCACCTCAGCCGCAGAGGAGGTATTGCCGTTCACCAATACGACCAAAGGTTTTTCGGTCGCAATGTCGCCGCTGGCATTCTTCGTAGTTTCATCAGCAGTTTTGGTACGAATGCGAACGATAGTACCGCTCTTCACGAACAAACTTGAAACGTCTACCGCCTGCGTCAGATAGCCGCCGGGGTTATCGCGCAAATCCAGCACATAGGACTGCGCCCCCTGAGCATCCAAATCTGTAATAGCGGCCTTCACGAACGTTGCAGAATTCTGCGTCAGCTGCTTCAAACGAATGTAGCCCACCGTATCTGAAAGCTCATAGGTTACGTTCGTCTCGGAAGAAGCGGTGCAGGTAAGAGTCGTGGTAAATTCGGTGCCCTTGGTGTCATCGAGCGTCGAGCCACGACGCCAGGTGACAACAACCTGCTGGCCCTCATCGCGCTTGAGCGAGCTCGTGACCTCGGAAGCCGTCCACTGATGGCTGCGATCGCCATCGATGGCGACGATGACGTCATTGGTCTGCACGCCAGCCTGTTGCGCAGGCGAGCCTTCGAACACATCCACGGCATAAGCGTTGCCGTTGTATTCCGAGAACAGCACGCCAATGCCGCCGCCGGTCGCAGAAGAGCTGTTGTTCATCGCGGCATAACGGGAAGCGTCGTAATAGCGCAGGTAATTGTCCTGCGTCGAAGCGGCGAATGCGTCAAGCACCTTGCTAGTGGCCGTATCCAAATCGTACGTGTCCAGGCTATCGTTGTTGATGGTGCTCTCAACCTCGGACAGGCGCGCCGAAACCGAATTGTAGGTGGTCGAAGTCGTCGTCGAAGAGGTTTTCGCATCAGAGGAGGTCACGTACTGCTGCAAGCCCATAGCCGTAAGAAGGCTCTCGTTGCCGCGAACGGCAAAGCCGCCGATGAACGCGGCGGCTATGATAATCAAGATGGCGAAGGATTTAGCCGCCTTGATGTTGCGTGCCCGCGCTCGACGCGCGGACACGACCATATTCGTAACTTTGTCGACACGCCTAGGCATGGTCGGGGTAGCGCCTCACTAAACCTTCAGGTAGCGACGCATCGCGAATGCGGAACCGATCAAGCCGATAACCAGGCCGAACACGGCAAGCATGATGTAGAACATGATGAACGTGGACGGGGCCAGGTCAATGGGCAGCCAGGTCAAGGCCGACTGCAAGCGCGGCAGCGCCAGGTTGCGCAGCAGCTCAAGCGAGCCGACGGCAAGCGCGGCGCCGATGATGGCATGCAACGCGCCTTCCATCAGGAAGGGCCCGCGGATGAAGCCGTTCGAAGCACCCACCAGACGCATGATGGCGATTTCCTTGCGACGGGCAAGAATGGCCAGGCGAATGGTGTTGTTGATAAACACGAGAGCGATGAAGATCAGCAGCACGATAAGCGCGATGCCGATGTAGCGCACGTAGCTGGTCAGCGCGAACAGGCGTTCAACGGTCTTTTCGCCATAGCGCAGCGAATCGGACGGGTCGGAGGGGTTGTCGCAGATCTTCTTGAACGTGGCGTTGTTCTGAATCTGCCCGGCAACCGACTCGACCATCTTCGGGTCGGAAAGCTCAACGTCAAGCGAGGCCGGCAACGGGTTCTGGCCGTCCAGGCTCGAAGCGATGTCGGAGCTCGAAGACGCCTTGAAGTTCTCGAGCGCCTGGTCCTTGTTGGTGTAGCTGACGGAAGAGACGGAATCCATCTGCTTGATGGCGGTCTGCAGCGCCTGCACATCGGAATCCGACGCGTCGTCGGCCACCCAAACCGTGATGTTCACCTCGGACTCCACGGACTTCACAACATTCGACACGACCGAGCCGCCCACCAGGAAAATACCGATGATCAGCAAGGACAGGAAAATGGTGACGATAGAACCGAGCGCCGTGGAAAGATTGCGCGTGAAACCCGTCAGGGATTCTTTGAGGAAATAGAAGAAACTAGACATCGAAACCGTACACCCCTCGATCTTGGTCGCGCGTCAGGTTGCCGCGGTCAAGCGCGATAACGCGACGACGCATGTTGTCAACCATCTCGCGGTCGTGCGTTGCGACGACGACGGTCGTACCCGTGCGGTTAATGCGCTCGAGCAGGTCCATGATGCCGCGGGAGGTCTGCGGGTCAAGGTTGCCCGTGGGCTCGTCGCAGATGAGCACCGGCGGGCGGTTGACGATGGCGCGGGCGATGGACACGCGCTGCTGCTCGCCGCCGGAAAGCTGGTCGGGGCGCTTGTTCAGCTTGTCCTGCAGGCCCACCAGGCGCAGAACCTCGGGCACCTGCGTCTTGATGACGTGGCGAGACTTACCGATTACCTCAAGAGCGAACGCGACGTTCTCGAAAACCGTCTTGTTCGGCAGCAGCTTGAAGTCCTGGAACACGCAGCCGATGTTGCGGCGCAGGTACGGCACGCGCCAGTTGCGCATGTTGGAAAGATCCTCATCGGCGATGTAGATGTGGCCCTGCGTAGGCTTCACCTCGCGGATGAGCATGCGGATGAACGTGGTCTTGCCCGAGCCGGAATGGCCCACCAAAAACACGAATTCGCCGGCGTAAATTTGCACCGAAATATCGTTCAGAGCGGGTTTGTTCGGCTGAGCTGGGTAAATCTTCGACACATGGTCGAACGTGATGACGGGCGTGCCCGTCTGCTGGGGCGCATCGTCGATGTCGAGCGCGGGAAGCGACGTGGAAAGCTGCGAAGCGGCAGCCGCCTGTCGCATCTGCGCCGCATGAGAGCCGGCGTGCCTACCTTGGCGCGCAGGAACCCCTTGGCCCATATTGTTCGTCACAGAATGCTCCGTTCAAGTAGTGATGTACTGAGACAACCTTTATTCTAGCAGAAGCCGTGTTAGGCGATTGCCCTTTTCACAGCTTTGACAATCGCCTTCGAGTCCAGCCCGAAGTACGCGAGCAGCTCCTCGAACTCGCCCGACTTGCCGAAACGGTCTTCCATGGCCACGAACGCGACCGGGCACGGATGCTCCTCAACAAGCGCCTGAGCCACCGCGGCACCCAAGCCGCCGTGGATGGAATGCTCCTCGGCGACGACGACCGCGCCGGTCTTCTTCGCGGAAGCGATGATGGTCTCGCGATCGAGCGGCTTCACGGAGAACGCATCGATAACCTCAGCGGAAATGCCCTGCTCAGCCAGCTCATCGGCGGCGGCCATGGCCTGCTCGACCTCAACGCCGCAAGCGACGATGGTCACGTCCGTCCCTTCGCGCAGCACGTAAGCACGGCCGAGCTCAAGCTCTACCCCGTCGGCGTACACGGCCGGCACGGAAGCGCGGCCCATGCGCACGTACACCGGGCCGGGCGTTGCGGCGGCCAGGCGAATGGCGGCCGCGGCGGCGGCGTAGTCGGCGGGCACGATAACGCGCATGTTCGGCAGGCCGGCCATGAGCGAGATATCTTCGAGCATCTGATGGCTGCCGCCGTCAGGCCCGACGGAGATGCCGGCATGGGTCGGAGCGATCTTCACGTTCAGGTTGGAATAGCACACGGTGTTGCGGATCTGGTCGTAGGCGCGGCCGGTGCCGAACACGGCGAAGCTGCCGGTGAAGGCGATGTTTCCCGTGGTGGCAAGGCCGGCGGCCACATCGACCATGTTCTGCTCGGCAATGCCGCAATTGAAGAGCCTATCGGCGTAGCCGGCCTCGGCAAGCTTCTTGGTGGTGGTGGAACCGGTCAGGTCGGCGTCGACGGCGACGACCGGCGTGCCCTCGGCGGCAAGCTCAGCCAGCGTGACGCCGTAAGCCGCGCGAGTTGCGCGCTTGACCTGGGATTGTTCAGAATTAGCCAACGTAACCACGGTTAGGCCTCCTTCGAAGTTGCGCCAAGATCGGCGAGCGCCGTCTGCGTTTGCTCGGCGTTGGGGGCCTTACCGTGCCACCCCGCCTGATTTTCCATGAACGAAACGCCCTTGCCCTTCACGGTGCGCGCCACAAGCACGTGCGGCTTGCCTGAACGGTCGGCCTTCGCGGCGGAAAGCGCACTCACCAGCGCGGGGATATCGTGACCGTCCACTTCGGCAGCTTCCCAGCCGAAGGCGGCGAACTTAGCGGCGACGTCGCCGGGGTCGCAAACGTCGGCGGTGTTGCCGTCGATCTGCAGGCAGTTGCGATCGACGATGGCAACCAGGTTATCCAGCTTCTTATGGGCGGCCCACATGGCGGCCTCCCATACCTGGCCCTCCTGGCATTCGCCGTCGCCGAGCAGGGCGAACACGGTTTGCGTCGAGCCGGAAAGCTTCAGCCCCGTGCAAGCGCCCGCCGCAATGGACAGGCCCTGGCCGAGCGAGCCGGTGGAAACCTCGACGCCCGGACACAGGTTGCAATCGGGGTGGCCCTGCAGGCGCGTGCCCAGCTTGCGAAGCGTCATCAGCTCCTCGCGCGGGAAGTAGCCCGCCTGGGCGAGCGCAGCGTACAGCGCAGGCGCCGCATGGCCCTTCGCCAGAATGAAGCGGTCACGCCCTTCCCACTTGGGATTTTGCGGGTCATGGTCCATCACGCCGCCGAAATACAGCGCGGTGAGGATATCGGCGCAGGAAAGCGACCCTCCGGGGTGTCCGCTTCCCGCTTCGGCGATCATGCGCACGATGTCGATGCGCATGTCGTTCGCACGCTGCTCAAGCTCGGTCATTCGCTCGTCCTTTCACAGTCGTTTGCTCATATCAACAGCCGCGTTGCGCCCGATGAGCGCCCCGCGCAACTATTGCGAAACCCTCCACTTGTGATACCCGACCACGAACTGGTCAAGATCACCGGAAAGCACGTTGTCCACATTACCGGTTTCCACGCCGCTTCGCACGTCTTTTACCAGCTGATACGGGAACAGCACATAATTGCGAATCTGGCTTCCGAAGGAATTCTCCATGCGGTCGCCGCGCAGCTCGTCAATTTGGTCGCGGCGCTTCTGCTCCTCTATCTCGTACAGCTTGGCCTTCAGCACGCGGAAAGCTGCATCCTTGTTCTGCAGCTGGGACTTCTCGTTTTGACAGGTAACCACGATGCCGGTGGGAATATGCGTCAGGCGCACGGCCGAATCGGTGGTGTTGACGCACTGCCCGCCCGGGCCCGATGATCGGTACACGTCAACGCGCACATCGGCCGGGTTCAGGTCCACTTCCACGTCATCGGGGAGCACGGGCAGCACCTCTACTGCGGCGAAGGTGGTATGGCGGCGCTGCTTCACATCGGTCGGGCTGATGCGCACCAAACGGTGAACGCCCAACTCGCTTCGGAGCATGCCGTACGCGAGGCGCCCCTCAACCTGGAACGTCGCCTTGTTCAGGCCCACGGCCTCGGCGCCGGGCACCAGGTCGAGCACACGCACCTTCCAGCCCTTCGAATCGGCATAGCGGGTATACATGTTGTAAAGCATGTCCGTCCAGTCTTGGGCCTCAAGACCGCCTTGACCAGGGGAAATCGTAAGAATAGCATCACCGTCGTCGAAACGCCCGGTAAACCAGCTGGTAATTTCCAGCTCGTCGAGCAGGGCATCCAATTTCGAAAGGGAATCGGCCGCCTCGGCGGCGAACAGCTCGTCTTCGCCGGCAAGCTCGGCCGCGGCGCGGGCGTCGTCGAGCAGTCCGCAGGCGCGCTTATAGCTGTCGATGGTGTCGCGCAGGGAACTCGCCTGCTTCGACACGCTTTGGGCTTGGTCGGGGTTATCCCAGAAGCCCGGCTCGGTTATCTGCGCATCGAGCGCCACCAGCTGAGCAGTCTTGTCGTCGATATGCAGGAAGGCGTGAGCATCCTCGACGCGCGCGGCAACCTGATCGATATCTTTAAGGTCGTTTTCCATAACGAAAGGCATTTTACCAGCAAAACGCCCCACCGAAATACGGCGGGGCGTCGGTTGCATCAATTTTTCGCGTTGCGGTTACGGCGCGCGAGGCAGGCTCGGCTACGTCAATCGCTCGCGGCGGCAAAAGCCTGCCGGCAAGCAAGTTCTAAGCGTTCTTACCGTGGCATTTCTTGTACTTCAGACCGCTGCCGCAGGGGCAGGGGTCGTTGCGGCCCACGTTGGCGAACGGATCGTCCTTGTCCTTCACGTAGGTCTGCGGCTTCTCGGTGGCCTTCGGAGCCGAACCCGCAGCCTGCTCGGCGGCCTTGGCCGCCTGCTGCTCGCGCACAGCCGAGCCGACGCCGGTCTGGTCGAGCGTCTTTTCCGGGCTGGAATAATTCACGCGGCCGGCAAGCGGGTCGGGCTGCGTGGGCATCTGCGGTGCCTGGTTCACAGCCAGCTGCAGGCGCAGCAGCGTGCGCAAGTATTCCTCGTACATGCTGTCGGTCATCGCGGAGAACGCGCGGTACGCCTCGTTCTTGTATTCCACCAGCGGGTCGCGCTGACCGAAAGCGCGCAGGCCGATGCCGGTTTTCAGGTAATCCATCTCGGACAGATGCGCCATCCACCTACGGTCTATCAGGCGCAGCATCACCTGAGACTCGAGCATCTTCATGATGGGCCCGCCGAGTTCGTCTTTCTTCTGCTCGTAGACCGTATTGAAGTATTCGTTGATCTTCTCGGTCAGAAGCTCGGGGTCGTCCTCGTGGGCGATCTCGGCGCACTTGAAGTCGTTGCGGCCGGTCATGTTGGAAATCCACATGTCAACAGCCTTCACGTCCCAGTCATCGGAAGGCAGCTTCTCGGGGCAGTTCTCCTCGACGATGGCCTCAACGGAATCGGACACGATCTCGGGGATGCGGTCCTCCATGTCCTTGCCGTCAAGGATTGCGTTGCGCTCCTCGTAGATGGCCTTGCGCTGCAAGTTCATGACGTCGTCGTATTCCAACACGTTCTTACGTGCGGCGAAGTGCATCGACTCAACCTGGCGCTGGGCGCCCTCGATGGCCTTTGACACCATGGAAGCCTGAATAGGCATGTCGTCGGGCATGTTGGTCTTCTCCATCATGTCGGCGATCTTGTCCATGCGTGTACCGCCGAACAGGCGCATCAGGTCGTCTTCGAGCGACAGGTAGAACTGTGTGGTGCCCGGATCGCCCTGACGGCCGGCACGGCCGCGCAGCTGGTTGTCGATTCGGCGCGATTCGTGGCGCTCGGTGCCTATGACGCACAGGCCGCCGGCTTCCAAAACGCGCTTCTGCTCGGCCTTGCAGGTATCCTTCGCCTCGGCGAGCGCCGATTCGCGCTGTTCGGCGGTGGGTGCGGGCAGGGCATTTTCCTCTTCGGAAGTCTGACCCGGCTCCAAGTCGGGGTTCAGGCCATGGGAAAGCAGCACGTCGTCGGCCAGAACCTCGGGGTTGCCGCCGAGCAGGATGTCGGTACCGCGGCCAGCCATGTTCGTGGCGATGGTGACGGCGCCGACGCGGCCCGCCTGCGCGACGATATGTGCCTCGCGCTCGTGGTTCTTCGCGTTCAGCGTCTCGTGCTTGATGCCTCGCTTGGAAAGCAGGCGAGATAGCTTCTCGGAACTTTCAATGGAAACGGTGCCGATCAGGCACGGCTGACCTGCGGCGTGGCGCTCGGCCACGTCGTCGGCGACGGCGTTGAACTTCGCGTCGATGGTGCGATAGATCAGGTCGTCCTCGTCAATGCGCTGCACTTCCTTGTTCGGCGGGATGGCCACGACGGGAAGCTTATAGATCTGCCTGAACTCAGCGTCCTCGGTCATGGCCGTGCCGGTCATGCCCGAAAGCTTGGTGTACAGGCGGAAGTAGTTCTGCAGCGTGATGGTGGCAAGGGTCTGGTTCTCTTCCTTGACCTGCACGTTTTCCTTGGCTTCAACGGCCTGGTGCAAGCCCTCGGACCAACGACGGCCCTCCATGATGCGGCCGGTGAACTCGTCGACGATCTTAACCTCGCCGTCGACCACGACGTAATCGACGTCGCGATGGAACAGGAACTGCGCCTTCAAGGCCTGCTGCAGGTGGTTGGGCAGCTGGCCTGTCGGGTCGGCGTAAATGTCGTCGATGCCGAGCATGTTCTCGATGCGCGTGAGGCCGACCTCGGTGGCGTTGATGGTCTTCTTCGCCTCGTCCATCTCGTAGTCCTCGTCAAGCTTAAGACCGGGCATGACGCGGGCGAACTTGCGGTAGGTGTCGGCGGCCTGCATGCCGGCGCCCGAGATGATCAGCGGCGTGCGCGCCTCGTCGATGAGAATGGAGTCAAC
>CAVBPP010000020.1:0-22282 GCA_963597295.1 Paratractidigestivibacter sp.
GGTCACGGGCGCTGCCGGCGGGGCCGCAAGCGCGGGTGGCGCGGGTGGCGCGAGTGCCCAAGCGCAAGCAGCCGAAGCGGCCAGCCAAACCACGAGTAGCGAAGAGCACCAGCCGAGCGAAACCCGCAAGGACGAAAAGCCAGCTGACGATACGCAACATGGAGGCGAGTCGAAAGCCGACACCGATTCCGATACGCCCTACAATCTCTCCGACGATTTTGACGACCGGATCGACGCCGTTAAAAAGCTGAAAGACCTGTTGGACATCGGGGTCATCACCCAAGAAGAATTCGACGCGAAAAAGAAGCAGATACTGAAGCTGTAGGCGTATGCCATCTAGCGATTTGATTGCTCCAACGGCCGTCCTCGCTGCAATCTGCAATGGATTTTAACGAATCCCGGTTCATTTTTTGAGTTGTGCGGTGGTCTCACTAGTGCTTTGCAATTGAATGCTTTGATTTTCGAATTGAAGGATGCGTTCGCTACTAGATTCCATGCGTTCGTTGCATTTTATTGTCGCGCTAACGTTTAAATGCGCTGGCATTTTCCGCACAACTCGAAAAACGAACCGCAATGTTGCATTCCCCATTGCACAACGCGCCATAATACCGCGAAACACGCTGACGCACGCCCATCCTACGCCCGGCGTCACACCCCACCACCCCGGCCGAGGCAAGCTACCAGCCGAATGCGTGAACTTCGCAGGTGGCGTATTCGGGCGCCTCGGGCGTTTGCAGTTCGAACGCGGCGGATGAACCTTGCTGCGGGCAGTTGATGAACGTATTGTTCCCGTACACGATGTTGCCGGCAGAATCGCGGAACACCGCGAACACGCAAACCTGTGAATAATTGCCATTACCCACATCATCTGCGCATACTGAGCCAGTCGCCTTCAGACCACCGAAACTGCCCTCGGAAACGCTTACATTTGAAACGGAGAACGAACCAGTATTCAATCCACTCTTCAGCTTCTTATATTTCGCAACCAGAGGCTTGAACTCAACCGTTACTGGTTCAGCCGAATCCGATCCCACTCCGTATCGAAATTGCGTTCCACCTGGGCCGATATCACCGGCGGTGTCTTCGAGCGAGAACAAAATGGTGCCGTCGGCCGCTTTCGCCGTAATCGAAACCTGAGGGAATTGATAAGCTGCATCGGCGCTGTCGTTGCGAATACAGTAGACGTATTGCAAGTAGCCAGAAGAAGAGACCCACCAACTGGATTCGGTGACAGTGATACCAGAGTCGGGGACATCGATGTTAGAACCCGTATGGGCAGCGCCTACGGTGCTTGCGGTTGATTGGCTATATCCACCACTGACAGCGGTTCCTTTGTTGCTGTTCGTTCCGCTGCTACCGCTCGAACTCGAGCCCGCGTTTGAACCTGCATTTTGAGTCGTCGTAGCAGCTGGCGTTTGCGTCGTTGTGCCGCTTGATGTGCTGTTGGTTGCATGGCCCAAGAAATACGTCAGGAATATCATTATGAAAAGGCCAACCACCAGGATAAACAGGATGGCTATCACTAGCTTCTTCGTGTTGCTGATTCCGCCGCGACGGGGTTTTGAGGGTTGCCCTTCGGAAGCGTTCCGCTGAAGGTTGGCGGGTTGATTTTCGTTCGAGATTTCTGCCTGAAGCGTTTGCTGCGAAGGGGATGTCGCAGTTGGCGACTCTGGTCTAGAAGCGGAAACATCCGCCGACGCCCCGCCAGCGTTCGCGATGTTCGCAGCGCTCGCAACGGTGGCCGCCACCCCAGCAGCCGCACCAGCCCCAACGCTCGCAGAATCCCCGCCAGCCGCCGCAACTCGCAGCGCTTCCACCAATTCCGCCGCGCTCTGGTAACGCGCGCTCGGCTCAAAGGCGCTAGCCCTGTCGACCACCGCACGATATGCCGACGGAACCTTCGTCTGGTCGCCCAGCGCCGCTTCGTAACCTTCGTCATCAGGACGTACGCCAGTCAACATGTAACCGAGCAGTCGCCCGATCGAGTACACATCGGACCGCGCATCGGTCTGCGCGAAGCCAAACTGCTCGGGCGATGCGAACCCGAAAGTCCCAAGCTTTTCGGTGTCTTTCGAAGCGCCCTCGACGCGAAAACGAGCAATCCCCAAGTCCATCAGGTGCGCACCGTCGGCCGCAACGATGATATTCGCCGGCGTGATGTCGCGATGCACGATGTTGCGGCTATGCAGCGCCTCGGCCGCCTCGCACACATCAAGCGCAAACCCGCACGCGGCATCAACCGAAAGCCGCCCGCGCTGCGCGACCAAGCTTTCAAGCGTCTCACCAGGCACGTAGTCATATACGACAACGAAGTAGTCAGGCAGCTCATACGTTGCGACCACTTGGGGAAGCCGCCGGCATTCGCATTCCGAAAGCGCGGACCACACGCCGCGGCTCGCCATCTTCTCGGACATCTTCTTGCGAACGAACGGACCCACATCGCCTAAAAACACCAGCTCGGTCAAGCCGCCCGGCCCATCTGCCAGAACCGACTTCACCTCGTAGGAGTCGTCGAAATGCAGGGCATGCAGCACCTGGTCGTCGTTCACTTGGGGTCTCTTCCTAACGAAAAACGCTTCTGCGGATTTTCAGCGGGCTTGAATCCAGCCGGCCAACGCGAAGCGCCCGATTGCATTGTTCGCTCCCAATTGTATCGTTGCGACGAAATCCGCGCTTCAGTTGGCAACTGAATTACCCCCCCAGAATTTTAAACGCGCCGGTCACAGGCCGGTTTAAGCGAGGTTGCCCGTGCGCAGCAGGGTTCGCTCGCCAAACCGGAACAGCTCGTCATCGGTGCGCTCGCGGCTTAAGCCCTGCTCGACGCACCAAATGACGATGGCATCGCGACGGATTTTCGGCCACAGCTCGGACACGCCAGCCTGCCGAAGCAAACGCTGCGTTTGGCGAAGATCGCATTGCAACCCAAAGGCCAACATGATCGCATGGTCGCGCCCGGGCTTGCTTTTCCCCGAGAAAATGTCGTACGCGAACGTCGGGTTGATGCCCGACGCCCGAATCACCTCGGATCGCTTTAAGCCCTTTTCCGCAAGCAGTTCGTTCAGATAATCGGGCAACGCTCGATCGACCGGAGCTTCATCACCCAGGTACGCCTCGATGCTGCTTGAAGCCAACAGACGCTCCAGCAAGTCCTCGGTTAGGCGCTTCTTCTCGGGCGCAGATTCGTTTCCGAACACGTCGGCAGTCGTCTGTCCGATTTTCGTCTCCGTCTTCGCCTTCGCCTTCGCCGACCCAGCCATGCGCCACTCCATCTGCATTGATTCCACTTTTGTATCGCATGGTATCAGAAGCAAGCACCGCAACCCGCCACGCCGCAAGCCCAATCGCCCCAAGCAACGGAAAAGCCGAACGAAGCAAACGCATCATTCGGCTTTTCAAAACATTAGGGGTTAAAAGCGTCAAACCTGCACCTGCGCCTGACTCGAAACAATCGTCAATACTAGGTAATCAACCATTCGGCAGACAGCTGATTTTGCTGCCGCGATTTTGCGGTATGCTTGCGGCATTGCGTTAGCGGAACCCGGCGACGAATGGAGCGGCATGCGTACCATCGGCAACATCATCTGGATCATCTGCGGCGGGCTTATCTCGGCCATTCTTTGGGTCATCGTCGGCGTCATCTTCTACATCACCATCATCGGCATCCCGTTCGGACGGCAATGCTTCAAATTCGCGAAGCTGACGCTTGCGCCCTTTGGAAAGGACATCGCCTACGGCGGCGGGGCACCCTCGCTGATCGCGAACATCATTTGGGTCGTTTGCGCAGGTCTTTGGGCTGCGATTCTTTATGCCGTGGTCGGCGCGTGCTTCTGCATCACCATCATCGGCATCCCCTTCGGCATCCAGCTGTTCAAAATGGCCGCCCTGAGCCTCATGCCCTTCGGCGCGGAAGTGCTGGACACCTACTAAGACGAAATAACGGAAATTGCCAGCGGGGCCTTCAACAAAGGCCCTCCGTCCAACCAGTCGGGCTACACGCCAGATCAGCCGCATGGACAGGCGGCGGGAGCCTAGGCCCGCAACATTGGTCACCGCGTCAGCCCATTCACAACCGCATAAGCAATTGCTATACTTATTTGTGCAAAATTTATTACTAATTCCATTCAGCGATTGGAGCTTGTCATGCCGCTTGCCGTTCCAAACATTCGCCCCATCAGCGACCTTCGCACGAACCTCAACGATGTATGCGAGCAGGCTCAGCAAACCCAGCAACCTATCTTCATGACAAAGAACGGTAAAGCAAGCCTCATCGTCATTGATTGCGAAGCCTACGAAGCACAGCAAAAGCACGACCGCTACGTGCAGAAACTTCGCGAAGCCGAGATTGAGGCGAAGTACCGCGACGAAACGTTCACCCAGGAAGAAGTAGCCGAATCCATGCAGCGCATCTTCGACTTCTGGGGCGTGTAAGCATGGCCGCCAAGAAAAAGGCCACGGAAAAGGAATCGCATAAGCGACAAGTAATTTACCGACCGCGAGCTAAGTGGGATCTGGAATCAATCGTCGTTTATATCGGCCAGGTTCAAGGAGCTCCCAAGGCAGCAAAGAAACTTTTCGAATCCATAACCAACGCGATTTCGAACCTCTGCGAAATGCCTGAGCTCGGTCGCAGGATCAGCGACGAAAGGCTTGATCGGAAGCATTACAACAGCTGGCTGGTCAACAACTATCGCATCTTCTATTCGTATGACACGGACTCGCTTACCGTTTGGCGCATCGTCCACACGAGCCAAGATTTAGACGATTACTCGCTTGTCGAATTCTGAACCAAGCGACAATTCGGCGCTTTCCTCGAAATTCGCATGCCTACGCCTCCGCCTAGCAGACAAACCACGCGATCGAACTTTTGCCTGCTACTTCTGCTTGCGCTTGGAGTAAATGAACCAGTAGGCCATGCCGATGGCCAGGCCGCCTACCAGGTTGCCCAGCGTTGCCGCGCTCAGGTTCGACGCCACACCGGCCAGCGTTACCGCGCCCTCGGCGCCGATGCCCAGGCTGTTCAGCAGAAAACCCGTCGGCAGGAAGAACATGTTGGCGACACAGTGCTCGTAACCGCAGGCCACAAAGGCAGAGATGGGAAAAATCACGCCGACGAACTTGTCGATGACCGTGCGCGCGGAAAAGCCGATCCACACCGCCAGGCACACCAGCATGTTGCAGACGATGCCCTTAACGAACAGCGTGATCCAATCCGGCGACACCTTGCTTGCCGCAACCGACACCATCGCCTCGCCGACGGCGCCGCCGTTCATCGTGTACATCTTCGCAAAGTAGACGAGCGCCACCACCACGAGCGCGCCGATCAGATTGCCGATCCACACGATTACCCAGTTGCGGGCCAGGCCGCCCCAGCTGATTTTGCAGGAAGCCTTCGCGCAGCACATGAGCGAATTGCCCGTGAACAGCTCGGCGCCGCAGCACAGCACCAGCACCAGCCCTAAGCAGAACGACACCGCGCCCGCCACGCGCTGCACGGCGAACGACATCGACGAATCGCCCATGAACAGGCAGAAGTACATGCCGCCAAACGCGATGAACGCACCGGCCAGCATTGCGGACACGAAGCACTTCGCAGAAGGCATGGCAGCCTTCGTCACGGCTACGGCCTCGGCCTTCGCCTCGGTTTCCGCAGGTGAGAGGGCGTCGGGACGCGTGGCCGCGATGGCCTTCGCATCTAGTTCTACCTGATTGGTGGTATTCGATTCCATAGCGGTTTCCTGTCGTTTCTCGTCGTCTTCGCAAGCTGGTAAGCAACGCGCCCCGCGCAGTTCCCATTCGGGAAACACGCGAGGCGCGTATGGTTACGGCCTTGCTATGCGATTATGGTACGCAGAATTTGTTAGGCGCGAAGTATCATTTCGGCAAGCGGACGCGAATATGCCGCCTGCGCGAAGCGGCAATAGCGACTGGAAGAGATTACCTCATCAACAATCACGGGTCACTTGCAGCGCTTTGCGCCAGGTGCGGGATAGGATTCCCCACCCGCAAAGTTATCGGGAAGCAAGCTCTAACCGCTCGCTTCCCAAAAGGCCTCCCCCGCAGGTAACAACCCCGTCCAGCTCCTACAGATGCTCCAAGATCACGTCGTCGTCCACGGGCGTCAGCACCATGTCGCCCACGTCGCGCGGCAACACGAAGCGAACCTTGCCGGCCCTGGCCTTCTTATCGCGCTTCATCATCTCGAGCACGCGCTGCGGGTCATCGGACCAACCCAGACCCGGCAGCCCCAGCGAATCGAGCAGCGAAGCCTGCGCTTCCACCAGGTCTTGCGAAGTCCCAACCAGGTCAACGCCCAGTTTCGCCGCGAAACGCATGCCTTCGGCAACGGCCGCGCCATGCGAATACGTGCCGTATCCGGCGAGCTTCTCAATAGCGTGCGCCAGCGTGTGACCGTAGTTCAGGTTCTCGCGGATGCCCAGGCTCTCGGTTTTGTCCTGCGCCACCACGTCGGCCTTGAACACCACGCTGCGCGCGATGGCCTCTTCAACTACCGACGCCTCGCGAGCGGCCATCTCGTCGGCGTGATCGCACAGCCAGAAGAAGAAGTCGTCGCCCTCGACCACGGCTGATTTCGCCACTTCGCCCAGGCCACAGGCCCATTCACGCGGAGACAGCGTTTCCAGCGTGGTGGTGTCGGCGCACACGAACGCCGGCTGCAGGAACGACCCGACCAGGTTCTTCCCCGCCTCAAGGTTGACGGCGGTCTTGCCGCCCACCGACGAGTCGACCATGGCCAGTAGCGTGGTGGGCACCTGCACCACCTGCACGCCGCGCATGTATGTGGCCGCGGCGAATCCGGCCAGGTCGCCGACGACGCCGCCGCCAAGGGCCACCACCACGCAATCGCGGGTCAGGCCCAAGCCCGCCATGGCCTCCCACACCTCGGCCAGCACGTCGACCGATTTCGCCTGCTCACCCGAGGGCAAGCAGATGTCGGAAACCTGATATTCGGCGCGCGTGAGCGACATCTTCGTCGCCGCCAGGTAACGCGGCGCCACCTGATCGTCGGTGATGACCAGCGCATCACGCGCGTCGGCCACCGCCTCCACGCCGCGCATGGACTGCCCAAGCGCGGGCAGCACCCCGGCGCCGATGCGCACGTTGTACGCGTCCTCGCCGGGGATATTCACCACTACTTTTGTCGCAGGCACAGAATGCCTTCCTTCTCGAGAATGTCCTGAATCTCCTGCGCGACCATGTTGATTGACTTGCCGTTGGTGTCGATGGCCACGCTCGCGGCGTCCTCGTACATGGGCAGGCGGCCCTCGATGGTCTTGCGCGCGGTCTCAAGGTTCTTGAACAGCGGGCGCGTGGAAACGTCGCCGACACGCTCGACAGCCTGCTCGGCCGTGACCTGCAGATACACAACGAAGCCGTTCTCCTTCAGAATCTTGCGGTTCTCCTCGCGCAGCACAATGCCGCCGCCGCAGGAAACCAGCATCGGGCCCTTGTGCGCGAACTCGTCAAGCACCTCGGTCTCCATGTCGCGGAAACCCTGTTCGCCCTGGTCAGCGAAGATCTGGTTGATCGCGCGGCGCTCACGGCGCTCGATGTAGGCGTCCAGGTCGATAGTGGCCAGGCCGCACTGGCGGGCCAAACGGCGCGACGTGGAGGTTTTGCCCGCGACCATGAAGCCGACGAAGAAGACGTTGCGCGTCAGCTCGTAGGTCGGGCGCGAGGCCTTCTCGATCTGCGGATTGCTGACGATGGCGGCAACCTCGTCGGGCGTGGAAACCGAAAGCGTGTAGGCAACCGGGTGCGACTCGGGGGTGATGTTCTGGCTGTTCAGGTCTTGGTTTTCCATTTTCTTTCTTTCTGCTTTCTGTATTTGTATCGTTGTTAATCGTTGATTGTGCTTGTCAGGGCGCCGTCCGGGTCATTGTCGGAGCGTCGCCCGGGCGCTAACGCGCCATAGTGTTAAGGCGCTGCTTGTAGGCCTTGATGTTCGCCTTGATATCGGCCATGTTGTCGCAGCCGAACTTCTGCATGTACGCGTCGGCTATGGCGAAGGCCACCTCGCCCTCGGCCACCACGGCGGCGGCGGGCACGGCGCACACGTCGGAGCGCTCCTTGGACGCCTCGGCTACCTCCAGCGTGTCCATGTTCACCGTCTGCAGCGGCTGCATCAGCGTGGGGATGGGCTTCATGGCCGCAGTGACCACTAGCGGCATTCCCGTGGACATGCCGCCTTCCAAGCCGCCGGCGTTATTCGTCGCGCGCTTGAACTGGGCGTTCGCAGAATCTAGCACGATGGGGTCGTGCACCTGGCTGCCCGGCCTGCGCGCGCATTCGAAGCCTAGGCCGAATTCGACGCCCTTGATGGCCGGAATGCTGAACAGGGCCGCGCCGATGGTGGAGGTCAGACGGTCGGTGGGCACCTCGAAGCTGCCGATGCCCGGCACCAGCCCGCGCACGACCACGCGGAAGGTGCCGCCCAGGCTGTCCTTCTGCTTGATAGCGCGGTCGATCTCGCGCTTCATGGCCTCGGTGGCCTCCGGGTCGGGGCAGCGAACCTCGCTCGTCTCGATATCGAGCGGCGCATAGGTTGCCGCCGCGGCGCACGGATCTTCCTCGCGCATGGCGGCGCTACCGATGGACGTGACGTAGGAAATCACTTCCACGCCCAGGTCAGCCAGGAATTCTCGCGCGATGCCGGCCGCCGCCACGCGCGGGGCGGTCGTACGGGCGCTCGAGCGTTCCAGAATGTTACGGCAGTCGTCGGTGTTCATCTTCAGTGCGCCGACCAAGTCCGCATGGCCCGGACGCGGGGTGACTTCGCGCACCAAGCCCGCCGGCGCCTCGCCGAACGGTGCCATGCGATCGGTCCAGTTTTCCCAGTCGCGGTTGCGCACCAGCAGCGCAACCGGGCTGCCGATGGTGCGGCCGAAGCGAATGCCGGAGAGCACTTGCGCCGTATCGCGCTCGATCTTCTGGCGTGCGCCGCGGCCGTAGCCCGACTGGCGGCGAGCCAAGTCGACGTTGATCTGCTCCTCGGACACCTTCAGCCCCGCAGGAACGCCCTCAACGATGGCGACAAGCCCCTGACCATGGCTTTCGCCAGCTGTGTAGTAACGCATAGAGTCTTCTTCCAATGGATAAGTATAGTGCTATCGCTGCATTGTACCGCGATTGGCTGCGCAGGGCCTGCGGTAGCCGCCGTCGCCCATGAACTCCCCCACTGGGCCAACAAAAGTCAGCGAGGATGCCTGCGGTGCGTCGCCTTCGCGGGAACGAGCGGGCGGCGCATACTTCAGGTACGCAAGCCCGCGGGTTCGTGCGAAGGCGGCGTGCTGCAGGTGGCCGCAACGTCGACCAGACCGCGCGCTATCAGGCTCGCGGGCAATCGAACTCCGCTGCGTCGGCCATCGCATTGAACATCTCAGCCTCGCTCATTGGCACGTCGATGCGCTCGATGTCGGCCAAAATGAACACGGTCGCCACGGCCTGCGCAACCAGCATGCCGCCGCCGTTGTATGCCTTGCAGCCCAGCGCCAGCGCATCGTGCACCAGCTGCGTTTGCCCGCTGGCGTACACGGCGTCGAAAACGACCTGCTCAGGGCGCAAAAGCGACGTGTCGAACGGCGCCGGGTCGCCCTCGTTCATACCAAGCGGCGTTGCGTTGATGATGATGTCGGCGGCGTTGATGGCGTTCTTCGACGTACCGTAGGTGCCGAACTTGAACGTCGGCTTCTCGTAGCCCTCGCGGAAGCTGCGATGGCCTTCCTTTTCAGCTGGGAAATCGATGGTGGCGTAGGCGAGTTCCTTATAGCGTTCCAAGTAGCCGTTCAGCACCTGCTCGCCATGCTCGCGCGTGCGCGAGAGCATCAGCAGCACGTCCGCGCCGGCCAGGGCGCAATTATGCAGGATGGAAATGGCCGTCGGGCCCGTTCCGCACACCACGACGCGCTTACCCTTGAAGGACACGCCCGCCAGCTCCAAGAACCTCACGCAGCCCTCGCCGTCGGTGTTGAAGCCGATCAGCTCGGAGTCTTTGCGCACCAGCACGTTCGCGCCCTGCGCAAGCTTCGCGCTTGCCGCCTTTCGCGTGGCCGACTCGAAGGCCAGCGGCTTATACGGCGTGGTGATGTTGATGGACAGGAAGTCGCGCGCGTCGACGAACGCGCGGGCACCCTCCTCTTGCGGCTGGTCGGCGAAGTCGTAATGCCAGGGCAAACCCAACTTCCCGTACACCGCGTTGTACATTACCGGAGATTTCGAATGCGCGACCGGATGCCCCAAAATATAGAGGCGTTCGCCTTCGTTCTGCTCGGTCATGAAATTCCTTTCTGGTCGTCAAAGGGCCTGCAGGTTAGCAGGGATTTTCATGATAACGAATACCGGGCAAGCGGTATAGGCGAATGCGTGAACGGTTACATGTTTTCGGGAATGCGTCGGGAGGATGCGCCGGGAAAGGACGCGAAACTACGACGCGGAAGGCCGTGCAGGAGCAGTTGCGGAAGGAAAGGCGGGTTCGGCAGAAGAAGCGCTCTCCTTTGCGGAAGCTTCCACCGAAGAATCGTTTGCGCATGTCAGAGGCTCACTTACAACAGTAGCGCTCGGCGGCGTGTCTGAAGCAGCCGCGCCTGCCAACCCGCTTACGGCAACGGCGACTGGCGCCGCGCCTGCCGGGACCGCGGCACCCGCGACCGGCGCCGCCGCGCCTTCAGGCTGCAAGTCGCCCAGAATCATGCGCTCAAGCTTGCGCACGTACACGGTATGCTTCAGATCCTGCTCCACCAGCGGCGCCACCAAATACGCAGGCAGCCCCGCGTTGTGCGCGCCGATCACGTCGGTCGAAAGCTGGTCGCCTATGACCACTACTTCGCCTCGACGCGCGTCCAGGCGTCGGCGCGCCACCATGAATCCAAACGGCAGCGGCTTGCAGGCCTTCCCCACCACGGGAATTCCCAGCTCAGCCGACAGCTCGTGAACATTAGCATGCCAGTTATTCGACACTAGATAAAAGCCGATGCCCGCATCGCGCGCCCGTGCCAGCCACACGCGCACGTCGCGCGGCACGTCGTCGGTCGCGCGTGAGCGCACGGTGTTGTCGATGTCGAGCAAAGCAAAGCGGTACCCCCGCTCGACAAGATCGCGCTTGATATCGATGCGCGATATGCGAGAGAAGTACCGCTCCGGTTGCAGATATGCCACGGTTTCGCCTTACGAGAACGTAGCCTGATGCTCTTCGTAGGTTTCGCTGAACTGGTAGTTGTCGCCCTCGAAATAGAAGAAGTAGTACTTCCCAATGGCGTCCATGTCCGGCGAGCACACCGCCTTCAGACAATCGAGCGAAGGCGAGCAGATGGGCGTAGGCGGCAGGCCCTTATTCGAGTACGTGCTGTACGGCGAATCGGAGTGCACCTCTTCGGCCGTGGGATCGTGACCGACCTCGTAAGCAGTGGTGGCGTCGGACTGCAGGTAGCCGCTGCTGGGCTCGCCGTCGGTGGTCAAGCGGTTGTAGAACACCGAAGCCACCTTGGCACGAATGGCCGCGTCGCCGCTCGATTCCTTTTCCACGATAGAAGCCAGGTTGACGGTCTGATAGATGTTCAAACCTTTGGACTGCGGATACGACCAATCAAGGCCGGCGGTCTCGGTTTGGAACTGCGTGAGCATCTGGCGAATGATGCTGTCGGCGGTGGCGTCAGGCGTAATCTCATAAGTCTTGGGGAACAGGAAACCCTCCAGGCTGTTCGTCCCCGCATCCTGCAGGAACGAATAATCGGCAGCGTACACGCTGGCATTGGAAGCCGCGGCGGTAAACGCATCGGCGCTGATCTTGCCCTCAGTTGCCACCTGCACGGCAGCCGCGATCTCGGACAAGCGATAGCCCTCGGGAACGGTCACGGTAGCCAAGGTCGGACCCGCCTTCAAGGTGGAGATAATGTCGTCAACCGACGTGCCGCCGGCAAACGTATAGGTGCCGGGCTTGAGCGCTGAACCCGCCCCGAGCGTGTTCACGCGGTCTGTGAAGTCCTTCGAATTGGATATGAGCTTCGCGTCTACCAGCGTTTTGCCGATAGAGCTTGCGCCCTCTCCCTCGTCAACGGTGATGGTGGCCTGCTCGCTGGCGGAAATGGTGGCCACCTGCGGCGACATGCAGCTGGAAACACGAGTGCCGATGAAGACGACAAGCGCAATGGCCACAACCACCAGCACGACGGCGCCGATGATGGTGGGCACCTTCGAGCGCTTGGGCTGAATATAGCTGGTATCGTAGGTACGGAACATCTTATCGCCGCGGGCATGAGCCTGGCGAGCTGCATGGGTGGAACGGCGAGCGTAGGTGACACGCCTATTGCGAGGAGACATACTGAAACGTTACCTTTCTTCCGCATGGCGGGCGTCAAGCCACGCCTGCAAGAAAACACTTGCAGCAATCATATCAACCTTGCCGCGCATTTCGCGCTCGGTAAGGCCGCTTTCACGCAAACTGCGCTTGGCCTCAGCCGAGCTCAGGCGTTCATCGGTGAACTGTAAGGGCAGGTCAGCAGCTTGCGCGATGCGCCCGGCAACCTCGCAGATTCGAGCTGCCTGCGGGCCTTCCTCACCGGCCATGGTGTAGGGCAAACCGGAGAGCAGAAGCTCAGGTTCCCAGTCCTCAAGCACGCGCTTCCAGCTTTTTGCGTTGGCTTCAACCTCGGCCGTGGGAAGCACGCACACCGGCGACGCCACGCGCTCACGCGGGTCGCTCACGGCCACGCCTATGCGCGTCTGACCGATATCGAGTGCAAGTATTCTCATGATGCGAAAAACCCCTTCCCTTCCTGTATTTCGCGCTGCTAGGCGCCGCCAGTGCGTTCCGCCACGGTGAACGCGAATGCCAGCGAGCCGTTAGCGTTTGTGGGCCACACTGCTGGGCTGACCCTGCCAGCACATCCATCACAGCAGGTCGACAGCGCATTTCGTCGCTTCAGCCCACCAGCGTAGCGCACCCCCGCCAGACGCGAAAAGCGCCCCGCAACATGCGCGGGGCGCCGAAATCATAAGCTTTACAGCAGCAGTTTGCGAGCCTCTTCCAGAGCGTCGTCGATGCCCGCGGCGTTCTTGCCGCCGGCCTGAGCCATGGAGGGCTTGCCGCCGCCGCCGCCCTGCACGCAGGGGGCAATGGCCTTGATAACCGCGCCGGCGTTGAAGCCCGCGTCGACGGCCTCGGGGCTACCGGCGGCCATCAGCACCGCCTTGCCCTCTTTCTCGGCAATGAGCACGCAGGCGCCGGGGGCGGGCAGGCGCTTGCTCAGCACGTCCCAGCCGTTGCGCAGCGCGCCGGCATCGCTCATGGTTGTACGGGCGATGACGACCGGGTAGCCGCCCTTCGCGGTAACGGCGGCGTCGGCAAGCTTGGCGATGCCGTCATCGGAAACGGCGCCGGCGGCCTGCTTGGCGGCCTTCTGCGCTTCCTTCAGCTGCTTGACGTTGGTTGCAGCGCGGTCGGCCGTCTCGAACAGCGGAGCGCGCAACGCCTCGGCGGCGGCCTTCAGCTCGGACTCCACCTTGGCGATGTATTCCATTGCGCCGTAGCTGGTCACGGCCTCAATACGGCGCACGTTCGCGCCGACGCTCGTCTCGGTCGTAATCTTCATGATGCCGATCTCAGCGGTGTTGGAAACATGGCAGCCGCCGCACAGCTCACGGGAGAACTCGCCGGCCTCCACCACACGCACCGTGTCGCCGTACTTTTCGCCGAACAGAGCCGTCACGCCGGCAGCGCGGGCCTGGTCAAGCGAGGTTTCGTAAATGTTGGTGGGCGTGGCCGACATGACGAACTCGTTGGCGACGCGCTCAACCTCGGCCAGCTGCTCGGCCGTGACCGCGGCGAAATGCGTGAAGTCGAAGCGCAGACGGTCTGGACCGACATAGCTGCCGGCCTGCGACACATGATCTCCGAGCACCTGGCGAAGCGCGGCATGCAGAATATGCGTGGCGGTATGGTTGCGCGTGATGCGGGCGCGACGCTCGGCATCGACGGTGGCCGTGACGGCATCGCCTGAGGCAAGCGTGCCGGACAGCACCTTCACCTTATGCGCGAACAGGCCCTTTTCGGGAGCTTTCGTGTCCACGACCTGCAGCTTCGCGCCGGCGGATTCGATAACGCCCGTATCGCCGACCTCGCCGCCCATCTCAGCGTAGAACGGCGTAATGTTCAGGATGACGTCGCCCTCGGCGCCTTCGGCAAGCGTATCCACCTGCTGGCCGTCGGCCACGATGGCTACAACGGTTGCGGGGGCGGTCAGGTCAGCGTAGCCGACGAAATTCGTGGGGCCAAGCTCTTTCAGCAGGTCGGCGTACACGCCGCCGTACGTAGACCAAGCGGCCTCGGCGTCCTTGGTGTTGGCCGCGCGGGCACGCTCACGCTGCTCGGTCATGCAACGCTCGAAGCCCTCCATGTCAACTTCCACGCCGCGTTCTTCGCACAGCTCGCGCGTGATGTCGACCGGGAAGCCGTAGGTGTCATGCAGCGTGAAAGCCGCCTCGCCGGAGAGCACCTTGCCGTCCAGCTTGTCCAGCGCGTCGGCCAAGTACGCGCGGCCCTGTCGCAGCGTGGCGCCGAAGCGCTCCTCCTCGGACAGGATGATGCCGCGCATCAGCTCGCGGTTCTCCACGATTTCGGGGTAGACGCTGCCCATCAGGCGCACGACCTCGTCGATGTATTCATTTAAGAACGGCTTGTCCAGGCCCAGCAGATGACCCTTCATGACGGCGCGACGCAGCAGACGACGCAGCACGTAGCCACGACCCTCGTTGGAGGGCAGGATGCCGTCGGCGATCATGAAAGCCACCGAACGGCTATGGTCGGCCATAATGCGCATGGACGTGTCCACGTCGACGGATTCGCCGTACTTCTTGCCGGTCAGGCGCTCGCCGACGCCGACAAGGCTGCGCAGCACGTCGGTGTCGTAGTTGTTCGTGACGCCCTGCATAATGGCCGCGATGCGCTCAAGGCCCATGCCAGTGTCGATGTTCTTGGTGGCAAGCGGCGCCAGCGTGCCGTCTTCTTGGCCGTCGAACTGAGTGAACACGCAGTTCCAATACTCAAGGTAGCGGTCGCAGTCGCAGCCCGGCTTGCAATCGGGGCTTCCGCAGCCCACCTCGGGGCCCTGGTCGAAATAAATCTCGGAGCACGGACCGCACGGACCGGTCGGGCCGGCGCGCCAGAAGTTATCTTCCTCGCCCAGCTTGGAAATGTGATCCTCGGGCACGCCAAGGCTCTTCCAAATCTCGATGGTCTCGTCGTCGTCCTCGAACACGGTGAAGTACAGCTTGTCGGCGGGAAGGCCAAGCTCCTCGGTGGAGAACTGGTAGGCCCAGGCGCACATCTCGTTCTTAAAATACTTGCCGAAGCTGAAGTTGCCCAGCATCTCGAAGAACGACAGATGGCGCGCGTCACCAATGTTGTCAATATCGTTGGTGCGCACACACTTCTGCGCGGTGGTTGCGCCAACGTATGCCGGGTCGAATTCCTTTTGATGCAGGAAGTACGGCTTGAACTGCACCATGCCGGCGCTCGTCAGCAGAAGCGACGGATCGTCGGGAATAAGCGACGACGACGGCATGCGCTTGCAGCCCTTGCTTTCGAAAAAGGCCAGGTATTTCTCGCGGATTTCCGCACTGGTCATGTACTTCATTGTGCCTGTCTTTCTATATGGAAACTCGTCAATGTCGCTCGCGCGAAGGCGCGCTTACGACTTTTTACCACGTTTAGCGATGAGCGACTTCAGGTCCTTTTTGCCCTCCTCAGCCGCTTCGGCTGCCGCAACCGCGTCGGGGTGCGGCGCGGCCGCGTCGGCCACAGGGTCAACCTCGCCATCGGCACGCGGGGTGCCCTTGAAGAACACGCCGTCGGCCGAAACCAGCTGGCGGCCCGTCCTCTTCTCGAAGTAGTACACGAAAATGGCCTTGGCCACGGCAACTGCCGGGATGGACGCCAGCATGCCCACGAGCGCGCCGGTAAGGCCGCTCATGGCGGTGCCGATGGCGCTGCCGGCCATCAAAGCGATCAAGTTAAGCGCCGGGTGAATGTCGACCGACGACGCCATAATGCGCGGGGAAATGAACGTATAGACGATCTGCTGGATGGCGATGGTGCCGATGAAGGCCACGAGCGCAACCACGGGGCTCACGAACACGGCCGCGATGGCGGCAAGCGCGCCGCCAAGCCAGGGGCCGACGATGGGGATGATGTTCAAGATGCCGGTAATACCGCCCAAAGCCGCGTTGTTCGGAACGCCCAAAATGGTGAACAGGATGCCGCAGCCCACGCCGATGATGGTGCACTGCAGGACGGTTCCCTTGATGTAGCCGCCCATGACGCGCGTGAACGTGACGTGGAGCATTTCCATGGTCTCACGACGCTTGGGGCCGGCAAGGCGCATGGTCTCGCAGCCGATACCGGGCAGGTCGATCAAGATCCAGAAGGCGACGATCAGGGCAAAGCCCACGGCGACGAACGTGTTCATAAGGCCGGTGCCGAACGCCACGACGCCCGAAGCGCTCTGCTTAGCCAGATCAGAAGCGGCATTTCCCAAAGCGGAAAGCGCATCGTTGATGTACTTGCGCGCGGTTTCGTTCTGGAAAATGTCCTCGTACTGCGCATAGAAGCCATTCGCCCAGTTGATCAGCTGATCAACGTAGGACGGGATGCTCTGAATGAGGTTGTTGAACTGGTCGCCCACGCCAAGCACTGGCGAGAACATGAGGAACGCAATGAGAGCGATAACGGCCACCATCAGCACATATCCGATGGCGGTGCCCATCACGCGCGACATCCCGCGAGCTTCAAGGGCGTTCACCGTGCCGCGCAGGCAGAACACGATGACGACCGTCCATAGAACGATGCCGACGGGAATGCTCAAAACGTTGATTAAATTAACGCAGGCCCAGGTGATCACACCTGCGCCCACGATGGTCCATACGATAAGAAATGCCTTTTTCGTTTTGTCGAACGAACGCGCTTTCTGTTCGTCGTCGGTCATGTCCTTTTCCTTCCGGCTTACTAAGCCTGTTCGCTTTCGGTCTTGGTTTCCTCAGAATAGGTGAAGTACGCAGGGCCTTCCTCAGCGGCCGGAGCCTCTTCGGCTGCAGGCTCGGTCGTGTCGGCGAGCGCGGCATCGGCGGCGGCATTCGCCAGAGCCTCGGCCTGGGCCTTTGCCTCGCCGAGCTTGACGGATTCGTCGGAAGCGTTCTTGGTCTTGAAGGCGCCGCGGACCTTCGACGTGACGTTGTTCATCAGGTCGATGGGCGCGTTGGCGATCTTGTCGGCGGCCGCGGTCGCGCTCGAGGCGGCCGACGTGATTTCGGTGACGTCTTCCAGAATGGTGTCGACGCGCATGATTTCCAGGTTGGCGGCATCGACGGTCAGCTGCACGCGCTCGACCAGGGGATCTATCTTGTCGACGGCAGGCTCGAGCGACTTGGTGATGCGCTGCACGCTGTCGAGCGTCGGGTCAAGCTGGGTGCGAACATCGTCGATGGTCTTGCTGGTTTTGCGAACGGTCATGACCAGCTCGACCAAAAGCCAAATCAGCGCGATACCGACGAAGATGAAAACAACGGGAAGGGCAATACCCACGATTTCGTCGAAACTCATCGTATGCCTCCTAATCGATTACGAAAAAACAACCGCTCAACTATACCACGCATCAGGGAAAATCGCGAAAAAGCCGAGACGAACACCACGCCAACTTGAGCGCCGGCGCGGCGAGCGGCCCGAGGCGGCCCGCGGAAGATGAGATTCGCAAGCGCAATTGGCCGCGCAAACGGGATTGCAAAGAGCGTGCGATACGGCGGTTCCGCAGGTCAGCGTCACATCGCGGCAAAAGGCGCCCTACGACTGCGTCCCGCCCTGCGCGCCATTGCCGCCCCGAGCGTCGTTGCCGCCAAGTCCGCGCTGGCCATGTTCCCTATACGCCGCCATCATGCGGCCTTCCCAGCCCCATTCGGTCGGATGGTAGAAGCAGCCGCGTTCCAACCCCTCGGGCAAATACCGCTGGTCAACCCATCCATTCGGGTAATCGTGCGGGTACTTATACTCGCCGTAGCCCTCCGACCCGGGGCGATGCCGGTCACGCAGGTAATCGGGAACGTCGCGCTTCGGGCCGCGGCGAACCTCGGCGAGCGCCGCGTCGATGCCGGCCTCGCTCGCGTTGCTCTTCGGCGCAAGCGCAATGTACACGGCCGCCTGCGCAAGGTTAATACGACATTCCGGATAGCCGATGACCTCGGCAGACTTGAACGCGGCCTCAGCAATGAGTATGGCGCGCGGGTCGGCATTGCCCACGTCCTCGGACGCATGGATAAGCATGCGGCGCGCGATATATTTCGGGTCTTCCCCGCCGTCGATCATGCGGGCAAGCCAGTACAGCGCGGCATCGGGGTCGGACCCGCGCATCGACTTGATGAACGCGGAGATGATGTCGTAATGCATGTCCTTGTTCTTGTCATACGGAAGGCTTCGATGTGGCGTTGCGCTTTCCACCTGGGCTTTTGTGATCGTCGTCGGATTGTCGGCGGTGCCGGGCTTGCCCATGGCGGCCGCAAGCTCAAGCGTGGTGAGCGCCCCGCGGCCGTCGCCGCCGGCGAGCAGCACGATAGCCGCGCGCGCGTCGGGTTCCAGCTTGTAAGCGCCGGCGAGGCCGCGATCATCAGCCACTGCGCGGTCGATGAGCTCGGCGATGTCGCCATCGGAAAGCGACTGCAGCTCAACGATGCGCGAACGCGAGATGAGCGCGGAATTCACCTCGAAAAACGGGTTCTCGGTGGTGGCGCCCACCAGCACGACCACTCTGTCTTCCACCGCATGCAGAAGCGCGTCCTGCTGGCTGCGGTTGAAACGATGGATCTCATCGACAAACAGGATGGTGCGCGCTCCGGAGAGCGCAAGGCGCTTTTCGGCCGCATCTATTTCGCGGCGAAGGTCGGACACGGTGCCGCCGATAGCCGACACCTCCACGAAGGTGGCTTTCGTGGTCTCGGCAATGACATGCGCGATGGAGGTTTTGCCCGTGCCCGCCGGGCCGTACAGAATAACCGAGGTCACGTTGTCGTTTTCGATGGCGGCGCGAAGCCAGCTGCCGGGCCCGACCGCCGCCTCCTGCCCCACCACATCTTCCAGCGTGCGCGGGCGCATACGTACCGCCAGGGGCGCCACCTGCTGCTTCCGTTCGTTTTCCATTGCCGTGAACAAAGTGTCCATGAGCTGCCGTCCTTCGGTTCGTGTCGTGCCCCGCATCATAGCATGCGAACGTTTGTTTGGGAAGAACGACCTTCGGCGACTCAGGCGACCTCGTGCAATCGTGCCAAAATGACTCTATGGGTGGCCCATCCAGCGCGGCTCCATCAGCGCGGCCAGCCCAGCGAGATACACAAGCCACGCACATCCTCCGCCGCAAAACGCCCACCAACGCCCGCGATTAACCTCGCGCAAGGCTTCTGCACCGGAATTCGGCGACTGTCAAGACTTTACTTTGCCTTTGCCGTACCTATACTCGAATCAGGCCCTACCCTTGTAGCCGCACTTTTGCGATGGACCGATGCATTTTTCGAGGGAGCTCTAGATTGCCTGTGAAACGGGGATTCGTGCCCGTCGGTACGAAAGCCGGGAAGCATGCTGCGAGCACCCACCTTATCGAGGTGGGTTCATCCTTCCGGCCAGGGGTAGGGTTTTCTTATGCCTGAACAGGCAGCGCGATGGCAGGTGGGGCAGCCTTGGGAGCCGCTGCCCCGGGCAAGGTCAGCACGAATGTGGTGCCCGCGCCCAATTCGCTTTCAACGCTAACGGCGCCATGGTGGTACTGCACCGCGTGCTTGACGATGGCCAGGCCCAGCCCCGTGCCGCCCGTTTCCTTGCTGCGCGATTTGTCCACGCGGAAGAAGCGCTCGAAGATCTTGTCCTGCATGTCGGCCGGAATGCCCGCGCCGGTATCGCTCACGCGCACCGTCACCGTCGTCCCCACGGCATCCGCCGCAAGAGCGCCGGCGGCCGCGAACAGCTTGCGATCGTCGGAGGTTGCGGGCGCCATGGAAACGCTCACCTTCACCGATCCGCCCTCGTGGTTGTAGCGCACGCCGTTCTCTATCAGGTTGTACAGCATTTCCTCGGCCAATGCCTCAGATCCGGAAATAAAAGCCGCCTTGCCTTCAACCTGCACCGAAATGCCCTGGTCGGCAGCGAATTTCGTCAAGCGCTGCGCCATGCGATCGGCAACGGCATGCACGTCGATGGGCACCTCTTCGCGGGCGAAGGCGCTCTCATCGAGCTTCGACAGGGTGAGCACGTCGTTGATGAGCGTGCGCATGGCCTGCGCCTCGTCGTAAATAAGGCCGGCAAACTTCTGGCGGTCGCCGGGAAGCACCAGGTCGTTCTTCATAAGCTCGGCGTAGCCCGAAATCACCTGCAAGGGCGTTTTCATCTCGTGGCTCACGTTGCTGGAGAAGTCGCGGCGCATGGTCTCGGCTTCGGCGAGTTCCTTGTTCTGGCGCTTCAGCTGGGCTTGCTGCTGGTCGATGCGCGTGAGCAGCGGCACCATTTCCTGGTAAATGTCGTTGTTGAGCGGGTCGGCCATGTCAAGCGCGTCGATAGGTTTCATAATATGGCGCGTGAGCAGGCGGGACAGCAAGAACACCAGCCCCGCAGCAACCACCAGCGCGATGAGCACCGGAATCAGCATCTCGCCTAAAAAGGCCAGAAGCGAATGGCGCGTCTCGGACAGGCGGACGATGCGCCCGTCGGTCAGCTTCTTGGCCGCATACACCGTGTCGGTACCGACCGTTTCCGAATAACGCAAGCTCACGGCCTCACCGGCGGTGGCGGCTTCCTGCACCTCGGGGCGCGAGGCATGGTTGTCCATCAAGCTTGCGTCGGCTTGACTGTCGTAAAGCACCAAGCCCGATGAGCTGATAAGCGTGTAACGCGTGATGCCGTCGAACTGCTGCGACAGCACCGTGGTCACGTCCTCGGCAGGCGAGTTGTCAAGCGTGGCGGCAGCGCGGTCGGCCGCGTCGGCCAGATTACGCTCGGCATCGTGCTCGTAAGAGAAGTAGAAAATGCTGATCATCACCACGGCGAAGATCAGCACGATTCCCAGCGTGAACGCCAGCACGCTCGAGAAGATACGTCCGGAAAGGCTTTTCGCGTTGTCGCTGGTCGGAGACATGGCACCCTACACTTCGCGGTTGATGCTATAGCCCACACCGCGCACGGTCCTGATGTGCGCGTCGGCGCCGGGACATGCCTTCGCAAGCTTCTGGCGAAGCGTCTGGATGTGCACGTCAACGGTGCGCGTCTCGCCCGAATAGGTGATGCCCCACACGTTCTGCAGCAGCTGCCCGCGCGAAAGCACGCGCTCGGGTTCCTTCATCAGCTCGTGCAGCAGATCGAACTCCTTCAACGTCAGCTGCACTTGCTCGCCGCCGGCACGCACCGTGCGCGAGGAAACGCGCAGCTCGATAGGGCCACAGGCAAGGTCGTCGTCGGGCACCATCGCCGGCGCGCTCGCGCGGCGCAGAAGCGCGTTCACGCGGCTGACCAGCTCCATCATGCCGAAGGGCTTGGCCAGGTAGTCGTCGGCGCCGGCGTCAAGGCCGCTCACCTTGTCGAACTCGGTGTCCTTAGCCGTCAGCATCATGACGGGCAGGTTCTTCGTCGACGGGTCTTTGCGCAGGCGGCGTAGCACCTCCAGGCCATCGACCTCGGGAAGCATGATGTCGAGCAGCACCAACTCGGGCAGCTTCGATCGACAAGCCGAGAAAAACGCCTGCGCCGTCGAAAAGCCCTGGGCGTTGAAACCCGCCTGCTTCAGCGCGTACACCGTCAGGTCGCGAATGTTCGTGTCGTCTTCCAGGTAGTAAATCATCTGCTTGCCTTAACCTTAATTGCCTGGGGCACCTCGCCCGCAGGCAGCGCCTTCCCTACTGTTCCACCAGGCGATATCCCACGCCTCGGACCGTTTCAATCATATCGGCATGCTTGCCTAGCTTCTGGCGAAGCGTCAGCACGTGCATGTCAACCGTTCGGCTTCCGCCAGAGAAATCCCAGCCCCACACGTTCTGCATCAGCGTGTCGCGCGAAAGCACGTTGCCGGCATGTTGCATCAGGTACGCGATCAAGTCGAACTCGCGCATCGTCAGCTCAACTTGCTGCCCGTCAACGTCAAGCGTGCGGGCGTCGGCCGAAAGCGTGAGCGCGCCGACCGTCAGCTGAGCCTGCGCGACGGGGTTCGCCCAATCGGGGGCGCGGCGCAGCATCGCGCGGACGCGGCTAACC
>CAVBPP010000021.1:0-14542 GCA_963597295.1 Paratractidigestivibacter sp.
GGCTTGGGATTACAGCGCCGAGCCGTTCAATTTTGACGGACGCACCGACCTTCTGCATATCGTATGCTGGGGCATTTTGGGACTGGTGCTGATGCGCTGGATTGTGCCGCACATGCTTGACCTTATCAACAAAATACCCTGGAACTGGCGCTATGGCCTGACCACCGTGTGCGCGGCGCTGATGATTTTCAACGCGGCCATGACCTTGCTGTCGTTCGACTGCTGGTACCTGCGCATGTCGGGTCGCGCCCCCGAAACGCCCATCGAGCAGTTCATGGAATCGCACTTCGACGACGCCTACATGAAGAACCACTTCGCCACCATGACCATCGACCCCGCCCGTGCCACGCGGAATTAGGACGTTTGCGGGTCGCGAGCGGCAGCAGGCGACAGACCAGTCGCGCCGCCCGCGCATAAGACAGCGGCGCGCCTGGCGGCGCTTGCCTAATGTTGTGCGAGCAAACTTTCGCACCCACGAAATTGGGTTCTTTAATCATTTTTCATGCCCGTAAAACCCTACTAAAGTAGTAGTACTTTCCACAAGATTTCGTGGGGTTGAAGCGTTGACTCAACCCGTGATAGAAAGCCCGAAGGGCAACGCCAATTCCCCGCCCGACTCAAATAAAGCATCTCGCCAGCTATTGCTGTTCTTGGGCTCTAACTTCTGGTGTAACATTCTGCCTACCGGAAAAAGGAGGGAACCTATGAACGACAACGCACGTGAGAAGCTTGAACGCGCCGCGAAGGAAGGCGCGCAGGAAGCGGAGCGAGTAAAAGCCAAGGTCGACGAGGCCGTTGACGAAGCCTTCGACGAAACCGTCGCCAAGGCCGAGGCCGCCAAGAAACGCGTGGAAACCCGCATCGCCGAGGACAACGAGGTTTCGGACCGCAAGATTGCGCTGCCGTTTCGCGTGTTCGGCGTGCTGTGCATCCTGTTGGGCGTGTGCTTCATCCCCACCGACGTGGTGCTGATTCAGGGCATCATCAATATCATCGTCAACAAGGACTGGTCAACGTTTAACCAGGTCACCGTTGAGAATCAGGGCATCGTCATCAACGGCATCGAGGTGCTTCTGTACGCTGCGGCCACCGTGCTGTTCGCCGTGTTCGGCGTGCGCCTGGTCATGAACAAACGCCGCGGCGCCGCACGGATGACGCAGGTGCTTATCGGCGTTACCATCGCCGACATGCTGCTGACCATCATGGGCCATGGCTTCGGCGTGAACGTTATTTACTCCGGCATCGTGCTGATTTTCCTGGTGGTCATGTACATCACGCTGGACCCGGCGCTGCGCGAGGAGCGCATTCTGCAGCGCAAGCTGAAAGCGCTCGAGGACAAAGCCGACCAGGAAGAAGGCACGCTCGGCCGCGACAAAACCGGCGAGGGCTACCTGAAGTTGGACTTCTTCAACATTTTCTGGCTTTTTATCATCGGCTGCATCGCCGGCCTTATTTTCGAGTCGCTGGTGTGCCCGTTCCTGAACGGCCGCATCGAGAACCGCAGCGGCCTTCTGTGGGGCCCGTTCAGCCCTATCTACGGCTTCGGCGCCGTGATGATGGTCATCGCGCTCAACCGCTTCTACGACAAGAACCCGCTGATCATCTTTGTGGTTAGCGGCATCATCGGCGGCGCGTTCGAGTTCTTCGTCAGCTGGTTCTTCCAGTTCTCGTTCGGCATCTCGGCATGGGACTACAGCGGCGAGCCGTTCAACATTGACGGCCGCACCGACCTGTTCCATATGGTGTGCTGGGGCTTCTTGGGCTGGTTCTTCATCAAGGGCATCGTGCCGCAAGTGCTGAAGCTGATGAACCTGATCCCGTGGAATTGGCGCTACGGGCTGACGGCCGTGTGCACGGCGCTGATGATCTTCAACGGCGCCATGACCATGCTGTCGTTTGAATGCTGGTACTCGCGCGTGGCGGGCAACCCCGTGACCACGCCCATCGAGAAATTCATGGAGCAGAATTTCGACAACGACTTCATGAAGGGGCACTTCGCAACGATGAGCATCGACCCGAACAGGGCCACGCGAAGCTAAGCAAAGACGCTAAACGAAATGCTGGCTCTTCCATGGCGGGCCGCGCACATGCCTTTCGGATTGTGCGCGGCCCGCTCATTTTAGATGGCGCTAGGGCTTGCAGACGAGTTCTGGATAGAAAATCGGCTTATCCTGTATCGTTTTTCAAGTTGCGCGGTAAAAGAGTTAGGTTACTTGAACTCCCACCTGGGCTTTTGCTAAAGCATCAAGCGCGATGCTGGCGAAAATGCCGTCAGAGCACGATTTTTTCGCCCGAAAAGCGCCTAATCCACCGCGCAACTTGAAAAACGATGCAATATTTCGAGGATTTATATCATAACAGGAATGGTCATATTTACACGACCAGGGGATATGCGAACGAGGCCGAGCAAGGACGCGCGACACGAAGCTGCGCTCGCTCCGTACGCATGCGTAAGTTGGGTATACTTAGCCGCATGGTTGCTTATCAACATATTGACCAGGGGTTTGAGCCGGTTTTCAATGAGTGCTCGCGTATTTTGGTGCTGGGGTCGTTTCCGTCGGTGGCGTCACGGGCGGCGCAGTTCTATTACGGCAACCCTCGCAACAGGTTTTGGCAGGTGATTGCCGCATGCCTTGACGTGCCGACGCCCCCGAACGAAGGGGATGCGACTCCTGATGAGCCCTCGGGTATAGGCGCGGGCGACGGCGGAGATTCGGCGCGCGTCACCGCTGAGCAATCCATCGCCGCGAAGACGCAGATGTTGCTTGATGGGGGCATTGCGCTTTGGGACGTCATCGAATCATGCGACATCAAGGGGTCGAGCGATGCCAGCATCAAGAACGTCGTGCCCGCCGATGTGCCTCGTATTCTCGAAACCGCCCAGATCAGCGCTGTGGTTTGCAACGGAGCCACAGCCGGGCGGCTGTACAAGCGCTTCCTGCAATGGCAAGTCGGGCTTGAGGCGCACGTGTTGCCCTCGACCAGCCCTGCGAACGCCGCCTGGTCGACGGAACGCCTGATAGAGCGCTGGCGCGACGAACTGCGTCCACTGCTTGAGGCGGCAAAAGGGGAAGCGGCGGAGCAAGATGCAGCAAAGCAGAAGATAAGGTCAGCCCACAGCCGCGACGCCGGCACCGGCGAATCCGTTAGCTATGCGGTCATGCGCGTTCCCACGCCGCCGGCTTCCAATTGGAAAGTGCACAAGAGCATGCAGGGCAACAAGCGCTGCGACACCAAGCCCGAGCTGCTGGTTCGCGAGCGGCTTCGCGCGGCTGACCTGGGCGGATATCGTCTGCAATGGAAGGTGCCGGGGCATCCTGACATCGCCTGGCCTGGCAAGCGCGTGGCCGTCGAGATCCGCGGCTGCTTTTGGCATCGCTGCCCGCACTGCAACCCCAGCATGCCGAAGAAGAACGTCGACTACTGGCAGGCGAAATTCACCCGCAACGTCAACCGCGACGCTGAAAACCTAGCCGCCCTGGAAGCAGCCGGCTGGCGCGTCCACGTAATATGGGAGTGCGAGCTGAAGAAGCGCACGATCGATGCCACGATGACGAAACTGTTGCCGGAATTGGCTGCTGAACTGGGAAAGGAGTTGCGCGTCAAACCGGAAGCGGCTGCGACCGAATCCGCAACGAACAAGGCAAAAGCCTCGAAAACCGAAAACAGCAAAGCAACCGAAGCAGAGCCGCCCAACAAGACCCGCAAACCGAAAGGCACAAAGCCCAAGGCAGAAGCGGAAAGACCTACGGCAGGGTCGAAAGGAAAACGGACCCGCAAGGCGACTGCAGCCCCAACATCGGAAGCGATGCCGAAATCCGCCAGAAATGGTCGTGCCGCCGAACCAGCTGCCTCAGCAAAAACCGAAATCCCATCTGCGGCCGGCAAGTCTTACTACATGTACGTGATCGAATGCGCAGACGGCAGCCTGTACACGGGTTACACACCGGACGTGCAGGCGCGGTTCGCCGCCCACCAGGCCGGGCGCGGCGCCAAATACACGCGCGGACGCGGGCCGCTGAACCTGTTGGCCAGCGCCGAGTTCCCCACCAAGCACGACGCCATGAGCGCCGAGGCTCGCTTCAAACGTCTAACCCGCGACCAGAAAGATGCCCTGCTGGCAAAGGCGTCGAAGCCCGATATCGCGTTTGAGCAGGTACTTTACGAAGCATTTGAAATATAAGTGACCGCTCGACAAAGAACGCCCCACCAAGTTCCGAAAACCGATGCCCCTTCGTCTTGCTGAAGCGGCCAACGGCGGGAATAAATGCAGGGCCGCGCAAAGCGCCGAGGCGGATGCTCCAGCCGAGGCTCTTGCGGAGGAGCTGACGGGCAAACGCACAATGGCCACCTGAGCCCGCCGTGTCTCTACGTCTTCCCCATGTCTTTAAAGCGAACTGCCAAAAGCCAGTTAAGACAAGCAGGATAAGACATTAGGAGTGTCCCTTTGTCTTCCTGGAGTGTCCCTATGTCTTCCTTCCTTTGCCTTACCGAAACGGCCGACGGCGGGGTGCGAACGAGCGCGGAGCGGCAGAAGAAACCGAGGTGGGCGTCACGGCCAAAGCGCTCGCGGAGAAGCTGGCGGGCAAACGCTCAATGATCGCCTGAGCCCGCTACGCCCCTATGTCTTCCCTATGTCTTCCCTATGTCTTCAAAGTGAGCCGCCAAAGGCAAGTTGGGGCAAGCGAAAGAAGACATTAGGAGTGTCCCTTTGTCTTCTGGCGCTTAAAAGCCTAAGGTGGGGGCTAGGCCTATGAGCAGCTGAATCGTCACGTAGACGACGCAGATGAGCAGCGCGATAACCTCTAGATACAGCTTAGGGCGCGTGGGCGCTTTTTGAAGCAGCTTCGCGTTCAACTCTGCTTGCTTTCCCTTGGCGAATGCGTCGGGAACGCGCCCGAGCTCGTGGGCAACCGTCGAGGCAATGCCGAAGGTCAGCGCCGTCAAAATGCCGTGGATGAACGAGCATAGAAAGCCGCTGTACAGCTTCACGCGCGTACGCAGCCCAACGCCCTGCACCAGGCGCGCCGCCCACTTCTCGCTGCCGACAACGCCTAGGCTCAGCACCAATGCAACGCTGGAACGCCCCAGGTCGTTGCGTAGTTTTTCGGGAAGCTCCCCATCGCGTTTGCCTGCAAGCGTCTGCCGTATGGCAAGCCCGTTGCTCTTCAGATAGGCTGCGGTCCTCTCGCTGACGTTGCGCACGCGACGCTCGGCAAGCACCAGCATGACAAGCGTCGCCAGCGTGGTCGTGACCGCCGGAAGCTCGCGAGCGGTGCAGGTGCTGAACAGCCAGCGAATGAGCTGGAATATACCGTACATGGCGACGAAATCGATGGAGCCGATGAGCACGGAAAACTGCCAACGCCAGGAGCCGCTGGCCTCGATGCGATGCGCTTCCAAATTCTCGGGGGTTCGCGGCACATGACGGTCGCGGCTGCGATACACGAATTTCAACACGAATGCGCTGATCAGGTAGACAATCGCAACGACCGGGAAGAAAATGACGATCGAAACGCCAACCATCTCGCCAACCTGGTCGGGCTTAAGGGAAATGGAACCTTGCAAGACTTCGGAAATCTTGATGCTAAATTGGTCGGTGGCGATGGAGATCACTAGGCTCAAAAGCGTGAGCACGCCGACCACGACGAAGCAAATGCTCAGCGCCACATGCGATTTACCGCGGAAGACGTCGCGGCAAGTCCATTTGATGCCGCAGGGGACATTGGCAGGGGCGGCGCCGGAGGCGGGGTCGCGGTCGCTGGCGGAATCTTGCGCGGGGGCGCAATCCGGGTCGCCATCGGCGCTGGCTGCCGGAGTCGCCGGCTGCGCCGGCGAGTGCGAGCTTTCGCTCGCACCTACGGAATCTTTAGGGGTAGCAAGATTTTGAGGGCCTTCAGATTCCCCAGAGCCTGAAGCCAAACCCCGAAGGTTCTCTTGGCTGTTTTCATTAACTTTATTCATGGCGTTCACTATAGCCGATGGGAAATATCACCGCACACACGCCCGAAAAGGTCACATAAGCACCTTCCGGACCCGCCGCCCCCATGACGTCCGCAAAGCCGAGGCCACCCGCCGCCGCGGCCGGCAGTTCGCGCACTTCCCCATGGCGACCCATAAGCCCACCGCATCGCCGCCCGCGAATTGCACATAAGCAGCTCCCAAGGGTCACTTTCGCCATTACGTCCGTTCCGTAGCTGAGATAATGGCCGAGACGAAGCGAGTGCCACCGGGCCGGATTCGCCAACTTCCTCACCATGCCCATGAATGCCGACGACCCCACCGCGACCAGCAATTCACGTACCACCCCGCGGCTTCCCCATAGCGCCCACAATCCCCACGTCATCCCACACGCCGCCGCACTTCCACTCGCGGCCGCGGCCCACGATCCGCAAGCTTCCGCGCCGCTCATCAAAACCTTTATTAACGGCTGAAAAATTTTTCGATTCCGCCTTGAAGCGGCCGGTCAATTCAGTATTATTGTCGAGGTTTATTCATCCATCGAAGGAGGGGGCACCTATATGGCCCGAATTCAAAAGGCTTCTGACATGAAGCACTACGCCGGGATGGCAATCTTCTCGGCCGCCGTCGGTCACGCGCTCGACGGCCTTGACCTGATGATCCTGAGCTTCGCGCTTTCGGGCATCATGGCCTCGTTCAACGTCGACAGCACCACCGCCGGCATGCTGACCTCGTTCACGCTGGCCGGCGCGTTTCTGGGCGGCCTGATCTTCGGCAGCCTGGCCGACAAGTTCGGTCGCATCAAGGTGCTCACCTACTCGGTCATCTGCTTCGGCGTGTTCACCCTGGGCTGCGCATTCGCTCCCAGCTTCGAAGTGCTGGCGCTTTGCCGCTTCCTGGCCGGCCTGGGCATCGGCGCCGAGTTCGGCCTGGGCATGACCATCGCCGCCGAGGTTTCCAGCGCCGAGAATCGCGCGAAGTCGACCGCCGGCGTTGGCCTGGGCTTCCAGGTTGGCGTGCTTATCGCCTCGCTGGCTTCCGCCCCTATCATCACCGCGTTCGGTTGGCAGGGCCTGTTCGTCGTGGGCTTCTTCCCCGCCGTCATCGCCATCATCATCCGCGCGTTCGTGCCCGAGCCGCCCATCTTCGAGAAGAACAAGGCCGAGGGCAAGAAAAGCGCCAGCGTGCTTGACCTGTTCAAGACGCCCGAGCGCATCAAGTTCTCCATCATCATCATCATTCTGTGCACCGTGCAGAACGCCGGCTACTTCGGCATCATGACCTGGCTGCCGAAGTACCTGAACTCGCAGCTGGGCCTGTCGCTGACCAGCACGGGCGTGTGGACGGCCGTCACCGTCATCGGCATGATGATCGGCATTTCCGTATTCGGCTGGCTGGCTGACAAGGCCGGCCGTCGCCCCGCTTTCTGGACCTTCCAGATCGGCGCCGCCGTCATGATCATCATCTACAGCCAGCTGACCGACCCGACCGCGCTGCTGATCGGCGGCTTCTTCATGGGCATGTTCGCCAACGGCATGATCGGCGGCTACGGCACGCTTATCGCCGAGCTGTTCCCCACCGACATGCGCGGCACGGCGCAGACGGCGCTGTACAACGCGGGCCGCTTCATCGGCGGCGCGTCGGCCCCGGTGATCATCCCGATCATCGCCGCCGGCAACGGCTTCCCGTTCGCCCTTGGCTGCGTGGCCTGCATTTACGTGGTCGCGTTCATCGCCATGTTCTTCCTGCCCGAGAAGAAGGGCACCACGCTGGAATAGCGCGGGTTGCGTCATGGCGCGAGGCGTGAGAGCGCTACGCAGATTCGCAAACGTTTCTTGAAGAGGTCGTCGGCCGGTCCGACGGCCTCTTTTCGTTTTAGGAAAAGCTGGGCGAATGTGGACGGCGCGTTGCCGCTGATGCCGCGTTGTCGTACACTCTTCGAAACGCACACCAAGGAAAGCGAGCTTGCAATGGAAAAGGCACTGAAAACGATGCGCCGCAGCGGCGCGTGGGCCATCGTCATGGGCAGCGTCGTCTGCGCGACGGGCGTGGCAGTCGGCGTCGGCTGCATCATCATGGGCGCCCAGCTGAGGCACCACTCTCACTAAGCTAGCAACCTGGGCTTCTGTCCCACTATCAGGAGCAGCCCGCCACAAATCGATGCCCCGCCTTCAGGAACGGGACGTCCCCCCCCCAAATCAAAAGCCCCGCGTTCCCTCAAAGAAGGTGGGGCTTTCTGCATCGACGCGGCCCAACGAGAACAAAGACCCCCTTGCGCTTCAAAAGATGACAAGCTTAAATTTCAAGTCGCAATCGACCAGGCCGCCTTTTTCGAATTCAAAGAAAGCAAGACTTCGCTTCTCAAAGCGGCAAATCCAAAACGCCTGTTTCGCAAATGTTTCGCCTGCGGAACAGCTTCATTTCATGGCCTGGCAACACCCGCAAACGCCACCCGCACGGAGTATTCTCAAGGAAGAAATCTCCGCGCGGGACGCTTGCGCGAACGTTCCCGCAACGCACAAGGGCCCGCATCCCCATAAATTAACGCGGGCCCTTCTTCTTTTCGCGGGGTGCGCTAGTCGCTGTATGCGCGCTTGTCGAGCCAACTTCGCTCCAATTGGTTTTCTAGGGGCCGTACTTTTGCCTAGGTGCGTGACACGCCTGGGGTGCCTTGCGACAAGGGTGACGCCCGCTTCGCGGGCTGCCTAGCGATGTGCGAGCTCCCGCTCGCACCCACGAAAACTTTGCTGAAATGATACCTCCAACGACAAGATTCGCGGGGTTGAGCGAAAGCTCAACCCCGCATCAGAGAGCGCGAATCGCGACACCGTTTTGTGGGGATGGCCGCGCCTTCCGCAGCCATCCCTAACTGCAGGTCACGCGCAAAGTTTATAGAAGTTTTGTATGCTGCAACAAGACATTAGGAGTGTCCCTCTGTCTTGCTCTGCTCACCATTGATCGCCACTGTCGTCGACTTCCAATTCAGCTCCGTTACGCCACCGTATAGGGCGGAACATTCTTGTTTGAGCTGATTGGAAGCGCTATCTGATCCCCCACTCCCTAGGGTCGAATCCGATCCATTAGCATGAATCATCGTAATGGAGGAGTTTGCCCCGCCCAGAGGCCAACTATAGGCGGCAAGAACATGAATGCAGTCGGGCGCTGAAGTGAGGAGAGAAATTCCGTGAGTGCCGACGTAATTCGTCCCGATGCTGTTTGCCCCCGTATTCTGAGAATCCGAAACCTCTTCTGTCGTTCGGCCGGAAAGATCGAAGTAAACGGTCGCCTCAGAAGGAGTTCCGGAGACCGTTGTCATCGAAAAGTAGCTCAGGTAGCTCCCGTCGATGACATCCAACACTGTATGCTCATGCGCGCGCTGGACAACAATTTGCGGTTTATCATCAATCAGCTTGTACACAGCAAGCAGGGGTTCTTCAGATGAACCGGCACTACCATTCCCGGAATTGGATTTATACCTTACCAGCAAGGCGGGCGTCTCATCGTCGCCCAGCGACGCGAAGGAATACTCAAGCCGTCCTTTTGTGGTGTCAAGATCACCTCGATCATTGATTCTGTCAGCATACAAATACGGATGCTTCGACGTGAACGCTGTTTGGTCGTAGGAGGTTCCCTCGGCGGCGTAGTCTGCCACTGCTGCGTTGTAGTCGTCTAGGACTACCTGGTATTTTGCCTTTACTTCGGCTTGTTTGGATTCGAGTTCTTCCCTTTGCTGGGCTGCTTCAGTGGAAATGTATTGCCAGGTGGTAGCGCTGTCGTTGTTGTCGGAGTCGGGGAACAGCTTGGCACATTCGCTGCGCAGGGTTTCCTCTTGACTGTCGGCGCCGGCGGCTGCTGTGTTGGTGGTGCCGTCGGGGTGAATATAGGTGGTGTCGCCCGAGCCGTCCTGCGGCTTCATGGAAAACGCCAGCGGATGGATGTCCTTCGAGTCGGCCACCGGGACCGAAAGGCCTGCCACGGTAATGCCGCTGTCGGTAGCCGTGTAATTCTGGCTGGCGTTGGCAACCGCGTCGGTCAGGCTGAAGTACAGGTTGTAATCGCAGGTTTTGCCGGAAGCGTCGGTTCCGGTGCCGCTGTAGTTGAAGTACTTGCCGTCGACCTGGGTCAGCGCGCCACCGGACGCGGAGGAGTCAGCCACCAGCGTGGGCTTGCCGTCAACCATGACGTAGATGGCCACGATCTTCTGCGTGCCAGCTGCGCTGTCGGAGGAAGTGTTAGTAGAGGAGCCGGTCGAAGTATCGGCAGACGACCTGATCAGCAGCGCGGGCGTGTCGTCGCCTTCGAGCGTGACGAAAGAGTATTCGAAGCTGTTCTTCGACTTCTTCATGTACTTGGCGTCAAGCGCGCGGTCTTTGTATACGTACGTATGCTTGGCGGCGAAAGCAGCCTGGTCGTAGGCGGTGTCGCTATTGGAATAGTCATCTTGGGCCGACTCGTAATCGTCGAGAACGTCCTTGTAGACGGCCTTCAGGTTTGCCAGGCGGGAGTCGGACTGCTGCTGCGTGATGGCCGGCGCGATGACGTTCGTGTACGGCACGCCTCCGCCGACGCCCGCAACGATCACGACGGCCACAATGATGGCAACCAACGCGGGGATGGGGAGCGTGCGGCGGCGGGGCGTGGGGGCGGGCGACGCGGCCCCGGAGGCGGCGTCGGATTGGACGCCGGCAGCGGCGGAAGCAGCAGCCGGAACGCTGCCGGAAAGAGACGGCGCAACTGCAGGCATGGCCTGAACTTGCGCCTGCGCCTGGCGGTCGCCGACGGGGTTTCCGCAATTGGGGCAGAAGCTGGCGTCGGGTTCGATCCCCGCGCCGCATTGTGGGCAGAATGACATGATGGACTCCCTGGTTTCCCTGGATCTGAATATGACTTCTTTGATTATAGTGTCGCGTGGACAATGACGTGTTGCGCAACGGTGGGCCGGATGGCTGAAGCGTATGAAGCGTCTGACGGCGCTTTGCTACAGGAGTGACGCCCGCTTCGCGGGCTGCCTATTGCTGTGCGAGCCAACGCTTCGCACCCACGCAAATCTTGCTGCAAGTAATTTTGCTTGCAACGAGATTTGCGTAGTTGAGCGAAAGCTCGACCCCGCACTAGAGAGCGTCAGGCACGTCACCGCCTTAACAGATAAGCCTCAAAGCCTATTTCCCGCCAGAGTCTTTCCCGACAAGCGACTGATCGTTGAACGCCGCCACGCAAATATTGCGAATGCCGAAGGCATGCGACCCTAACTCATAATCCTCAGTCAAGTAATACATGCCTTTATCGGTGATGCAATACAGCTCTTCTCCGTCAAGGCCAGCTGTTGTCCTTGTCGTAAATTTGCCGGAAGCTTTTTCATACCTCTTCTGAGTTGTTTCAGCCGCTTTGCTCGGGGTCAGCGAATCACTCTTATTGTTCGTCAGATACGTTTTCACTGCCGAACAAGTCAAATCAAGAAGCGAGCTTTGATCGATTCCCATAATGGAAGCCATCGAAACCTGTTCACCGGTCTCCAAACTAAATGCAATACCCCCTCGTTCATCCCATCCGTGAGTCCCATAATTCGTCACATAACAAGCATCCGTAAAGCACACCACACTGTCCGTTAGGTACGATATCTTAATCGAACGGGACGTGCATACGTTCTCAGGTTTACTAGGCAAATCCGCAGCCACCTGCGATGTCGCTGCGGTGGTTTGTTGCATCGCCTGCCGAACAGATTCGTTAATCTTGTCTACCACATCACTTTGACAAGAGGACCAAAGCGCATCGTACTGCCAGACCTCATCTCTAATTGAATACGTTTTCGAGGTGCGGGGGTTATCCGACAGCACGTTCACGCTGATCGATTGCGGCTGCACGGCGTACTCGATATCTTGGCCGTTATGCTTGCCTTTCACGGTCTTTTGCGAAGGCGAAAGCCAGTTGGTCTGCACCTTTTCGGTGTACTTGCTGCTGCATTCCTGGCGAAGGGAGTCCGCCGTGGTCGAGCTGTCCGAATCGCTGGTGGTTGTGGAACCGTCCGCATGAACGTACGTGGTCACGCCGCCGCCCTGGGGCTTGCTTTCGGAAGCGATGCCGTGCATATATTGGGCGGACCCGGAGTTGACCTGAAGGCCGTTGACGTAGGTAGCGCTATTGGAGCTTGACGACCGCTGCTGGCTGGAAGCGCTAGACGAGTTGGATGCGCTGGACGAATTCGAAGCTCCGGAATCGCTTGCTTGCGAGCCTTCGCCCGACGACGCGCCGTCGGAGGGGTCGAAATAAAGGGTATAGGAGACCATCTCGCCCTTTTCGTTCTGCGTTTGACCGGAAAGGCTTAGGTATTTGCCGTCTACCAGGGACAGCGTCTGGTTTTCATGCAAGGACTGCGCGACGAGCACCGGCTTGCCGTCCACCAGGGTGTACACAGCGATCAGCTTTTCGACAATCGCGTCGACAGAATCCGAATCTGAGGCGGTGGACTTCACCAGCAAGGCGGGCGTTTCGCTATCGCCGAACGTCGCATATGAGTACGTGATGCGACCTGCCGAGGTGTTCAAATACGTCGCGTCCAACGCACGATCGTTGTACACATACGTATGCTTAGCGGTGAAGGCGGCTTGGTCGTACTTAGAACCCTGCGTTGAGTATTCGCTGATCGCAGAATTGTAATCGTCGAGAACGGCCTGATAGGAATTCTTCGCCTCGTCCAGGCGCGCGGCCTTCTGCGCTTGCGCGGCTTCGGCGTCGGCCTGCTGCTGTTGCTGGATTGCCGGCGCAACAACCTGCGTATATACAAGGCCGCCGCCGACGCCGGCCACCAGTGCGGCCGCCACGGCAATGCCAGCGATGGCAGGCGCGGAAAGCTTGCGCTGCTTGGCGGAGGGCTGCAGCGCGGGCTGACCTGGTTGCGTGGGCTGCGCGGGCTGGGCGGCGCCGGGACCCGCGGGCTGGCCGGGTGCGGGAGCTGTCGACGGCATCGTCACCGGCGCGCCTTGGGCTGCGGCCTGACGGGCGCCGACGGGGTTTCCGCAATTGGGGCAGAAGCTGGCGTCGGGTTCGATCCCCGCGCCGCATTGTGGGCAGAATGGCATGGTTGACTTCCTAATTCCCTGGTGCTGAACATGTGTTGCCATGATTATAGTGATGCGTGCGCGACGCGGTGTTGCGCAACAGCAGTGGGGCGGGAAGGTCGGGGTGCGACGCGCCTGACGGCGCTTTGCTGCAGGAGTGGCGCCCGCTTCGCGGGCTGCCAATAGTGTGCGAGCCAACGCTTCGCACCCACGAAAATCTTGCTGCGAGAAGTTTACTTGCAGCAAGATTTTCGTGGGGTTGAAGCGTTAGCTCAACCCGAATTAGCGCCCGCCGCCAGGCGCGACACTATTTTTGCAAAGCGGCCCGCGTGCCATCGGCATAATCGAGGGGACGAGCGAAAACTCGTCCCCTGGTTAAACACCCGAAGGCGTCACTGATTTCGCTAAGCGCGTAGCGCCCGCCGCAGGCCTACTGCTGGCGGCGTTTGCGGTTGGCTGCCAGGCTCACACCTGCTGCGACAAAGGCCGCACCGCCGACGAAGAACAGCTCGCCTGCGGGCACATCACCGGTCTTCGGCGAGGCCACGCTGGTAGAAGCGCCGTTCGTCGTGTAATTCGCATGCTTGGCATTGGCGAGCTTCTGGTCCAAACCGTCCTGCGAAGTGCCGTCCGACTCGTAGAACTTGCCCTGGGTGAGCGGCGCCGGCCCAATCAGCTCGGCAGCCTCGGTCATGTTGTCCGCATCGGTCGCGTTAGCAGCCGCATTGCCGGACCCATTTGCCTCGGAACCGCCGGCCTGCCCGCCCGCATTGTCCGTATTCAGGTCACTGGCGTTGTGCGTGGCGGCGTAATCCGACTGGGCGGCCTGCAGGTTCACGCAAGCAGCATCGTAGGTAGCCTGGGCCTCGTTCAACGCCGACTGCTTAGCGGCGACGTTCGCCTGCGCATCCACGAGCGCCGACTGGGCGGCATCGCGCTTGGCAACCGCCGTGTTATAGGCGGCCTTCTTCTGAGCGAATGCGGCGGCCATGTCCGGATCAGCTTCGGCGGCCTGACTATCCAAGGCGCCGGCTTCAAACGCGGCCGCACGGGCATCGGCCGAGCCGTACAGCGACAGCGCATTCGATCGGGAAAGCATGTCGGTCAGATCCTGCTGCGCCTGGTCAAGATCGCTTTGGGCCGTCTGTTCCGCGGCAGCTGCATCGACAACGGCCTGCTTCGCCGTGGCCAAGTCCGACTCAGCGGAAGCCTTGGCCTCATTGGCCGTCTTCAGTTCGTCGAAAGCTGCCGAGATAGGCGCGAGTGCATCGGCAGCAGCAGTGTTGGCCTGCTCGGCGTCTGCAACCTTCTGGTCGGCGCCTGCAACTGTGGTTTCGGCAGCAGTCTTCGCGGAAGCGGCAGCGGTCAAGGCCTCCTGCGATGCGGCGCTCGCGGAAACGGCGGCATCGTAGGCGCCCTTCGCTTCGCTTGCTGAAGCTTCAGCGCTGGTTACCTCCTGCTGCGCCTGGTCAACGGCCGCTTGCGTGCTAGCAAGCTGATCTGCGGCCACGGCATCCCGCGAAGCC
>CAVBPP010000022.1:0-12296 GCA_963597295.1 Paratractidigestivibacter sp.
CGCCACCAGCCCCAGGTCGCCGCCCGCGCCCGCGCCGTCGCCGGCCCCGCGGCCGCCGGCCGAACCAGCCGACCCATTCGCGCCGGAAACGCCGCTGGGCCCGGCGCACCCGCCGAGCCCAGCAACAACCGCCGCGCCGGTCAAGCCGGCCACGGCAACGAATTCACGACGCGTCAATTCCGCGCCAAGCATTTACGCCTCCTCGGAAACGCTATCCAGCAGCTCTTCCAGAATCTCAGCGTCCGATTCCGCATAGCCGAGCACCAGCTGGGCCAGGCCCTGGTAGAACATGGTGCGCGCGAAGCGACGCATGTCCTCGGTCATCATCGGCAGCCAATTCAGCAAGTGGTCCTGCACGAACTTCTGCTGCGTGCGCAGCTGCTCGATGGCCTTGTCCTCGTCGCCGGCCTGAAGGGCCTCCGACGTGCGCATGGCCATGCGCTGCATGAACTCCAGCTCAAGCGCGATATGGTCCTCGCCCTCGGTCCAGCGGCCGCGCTTCAGGTTGTTCTCACGCAGCGTCTGCAGCACCTCGGCGCGGGCCTCCTGCATCATCAGACGACGCTCGGAGGTGTACACGCTCTCGAACGGGTAGGCGGCGGAAAAGCCGTTCACGCCATGGCCGATGAACGTGCGAACGTAGTCGATGGCCAGCTCGGTGATGCTGTCGTCCCACGACGTGCGCAGGTAGTCGTACAGCATGTGATAGCCCTCGTCCACGCGGGCGTTGCCGGTGGCCGCCGGGAAGCGCATCCCCTGCAGCTCGGTCAGCACGTCCTTGTCCACTTCCTTCAGGAACAAGCGCGCCATCAGGCCATACGTGCGAGCACGGCCATCCATCAGCGCAACCAGGTCAACCTCTTCCTCAGCGCCGGGCGCCGCCTGCGCGACCTGGCCCTGTACCTCCTGGGCCTGCGTGTTCTCCGCCATTGCTATTCCCCCTTCTTCGAGCAAGCCGCCTCAACCTCGGGGAGCATGCTGCGCCCCAGGTCAGTCAGCTGCCATGCATGATTCTTCCACTCCAGCGCGTCGGTGCGCTCCAGCATGTCGATGAAATGCCCGCCGAAACGGCGCGGGCTCTTCACCACGTCGAACGTGTCCACCAGCTCCTCGATGGCATCCTTCTTCATGGGCTCCTCGTTCACGGCGCTCATGACGGCGCGGTACACCTCAAGGTACTTCGAATCGCGGTTGAACACCATGTCGCGGAAGGCCGACCCGTCGGTCATCTGGCCATACACGTCAAGGCCGGCGTCGGTCGTGGTCCACACGGGGTCGACGCGCTCCTTGATCTCAAGGTATTCGACGCCCTCCTCGGCATCCTCGTGCTCCTCGGACGTCTCGGGCATGGTCAGCGTCAGCGCGCCGGCGCGCTCGAGCATGCGGCACAGCGTGGTGGTGCCGTACACGGATCGGTTGTTCTCCTGCAGCGCGTCAACCTTCTCGGTCAGCTCGCTGTTCAGGCAGCCGCCTTCGCACCAGCCCAGAATGGAAACCAGCACCGGACGGCGAGCCGGGTTGCGGTCGAGCATCGCCAGCACGGCCTGCACGGCGCCGCCCTGTCGCTCGGGCGAATACACGTTCTCGCGCTGCATGCTCTCGGGCATGTTGCGCATGGTCGGGTAATCCGTCGTGTCCAACGGATTGTCGTCGTCCATGTCCTCCTGGTCGATTTCCTCGTCATCGACCTCCAACGGATCGAACTCGTCGTCAAGGTCCAGCAGATCGTCGAAGCTTTCTTCGGCCATTCGAATTCCCCTTTCTCGCATCTTGCGCCCCGCGCCGAACGCGGAAGCGCCGCCCGGGCCGCCCCGTCGCCTACGGCAAGCAGTGCGCCCAAGCCGCCTGCAGCCCCCAGCCGCAGGCAAAACCTCTTCGCAGGTTCCAGTATAGAAAGCCCCATCTGCGCTTTATCATCCCGCAATGCCGAAAAGCAAGCATTCGGCGCGCTTTTGCGCCCGCATGGGCGCCCACCATATCATCCTCGCAGGTTGATTCGCTATTTCAGCAGGTCAAAAGCCTGCTTTCGCGTTGCTTTCGCCGCGCGCGCCCCGTATACTTCGAAGTGCGTTGCTGGAAGCAGGGCATCCATTTTCCCGGTTTGCGAGAAGGGAGGCTCTTATGGCAAACGTATCTTGGGGCAAGAAGGTTCTTGCCATCGCGGTTGCGTGCTGTGTGTGTGCTCTTATCGCCGTTCCCGCCTATGCGTTCTACTACGTCCACTCGGACGAGGGAACCCAGGTCGAGAGCAAGGGCGCCTATGAGGTCACCTGCATAGTCGACGAAACCGCCCAAGGCGGTAGCGTTCATAGTGAGCTGGTCTTCGTCCCCGAAGGCGGCACCGTCAAGGAGCTGCTGAACGAGGTCCTTAGGTCCAGCGAAAGCCAGAACGGTCTTTCGGCCATTCACAACTATGACGTCACCAGCTTGGCGGACTACCTGTCCGGCAAGCAGTACACGTGCACGACCTATGCGGCTGGTTCGCAGAAGCCGGGCACGCACACCACGTTCGACGGCCAGGGCAAGACGGGCACCGACACCGTGCTTGACCGCTACGACTGCGTGGTCATCAAGGTGAGCTAGCCTCACCGGGGCCTTGGGCCGGACGACCAGCCGGCCCAAGCCACCCAACCCTTTGCGCCGGCAGCTCCGTCAAAAACGGGCGCAACCGGCCGCCGAGCCACCGGCGCAATCGAGCCCGCCAGCCGCGCCCCGCCACCGACCGATCGCCTCCGCCAACGCAACCCATTTCGATATAAACGAAGAAAATGAACCATCATCCTTCCGGGATGATTTTTCTATATTCCCAGGTAAGAACGGCACGATGGTTACTTTTAGCGAACAAATGCCCATCGTTTCCAACACCACCGGCTAACCCAAGGTTGTATCATCCTTGATGAGGTTTGCATCAAATGAGGGGGTTTACGTATGGGGGTACGTGTTCCTCGAATAACGCTCAACGCCGACTTCGGCGACGAGAGCGCATTCGGAGAGTTGAGTTTACTGTCGGTCGGTTACGGCCTGCATCAAGCGTGGATGTTCGCCACCATGTTCGGCACGTCGTCGGTGTTCGGCGCAACGCGCCTGTTCGAGGGCCTGTACGGCAGCAGCATCTCGCTCGCGTACTTCATCTCCATCATCATCTACACGGTTTGCCTGGTGTTCATGGGGCTTACCAACCAGCGCTTCCTGCCCGCCTATGTATCGCACAAATTGCTCGCGATCGGCGGCGCCTGCGCCTGCATCGGCACGGCGCTTTTGCTGCTCCCAAGCATGGCCGGCGCGCCCGTTCTTGAAGTAGCATCCGGCGTGCTGACCGGCGTTGGGTCGTCGATTCTGATCATCTATTGGGGCACCGCATTCGCCCGCAGCGACAACGCGTCCATCGTGCTGAACACCGCCATCGCCATTTTGGTTTCCATCGCGTTGTTCACCACCGTGCTGCATTACGCGCCCTGGCCGGTGTCGGGCATCGCCACCGCCATCGTGCCGCTGCTTGAGGTGGCCATTCTTTGGAACAAGACGCCCACCTCGTTCTATCACCGCAACGAGGTTCCCATCTTCAAGCCGCTGCCCATCAACCGCGGCAAGTTTCTGCTGCGCTTCGCCGTGCCCGTGTTCGTGCTGGGCGTGCCGCTGGGCATGCTCCGCTCGCACGCGCTGCAAAACGTCATTTCCAACGAAACCATCGGGTCGCAGCTGATGCTGGCGCTGGCCGGCGGCCTGGCCACGGTGCTTATCCTCATCACCATCATGGCCTTGGGCGGCGGCGACAAATGGAGCCGCTTCTTCCAGCCCCTTGTGCCGTTCATAGCCGTCTGCGCGTTCTTCATCCCGTTCTCCGGCGGCGACAACATGCTGGCGAACGTGTTCCTGATCGTCGGCTTTTTGTGCTTTGAGGCTCTGATGTGGATATTCTTCGGCGACCTGTCGCAACGCTTCCGCCTGTCGCCCATATTCGTGTTCGGCGTCGGGCGCGGCACGCTGGCCGCGGCGGTGCTGGTGGGCACGCTCATCCCCGTTGCCGCCATGAATCCCGTGCAGGAGATGGCATTCGGCGAGCAAACCGTCATCATCGCCATGCTGGTGATCATCATGATTGCCTACGCAATGCTTCCGCGCGAACGAGAAATGGAAGCCATCGTGGTGCCATGTCCGCTGGTCAAAGCAGTGTCGACCAGCTTCGAGCGCGAGGCTGCGGCGGCAAAGGCCGCCGGCGTGCGCAACTGCGGCACCGCTCCGGAAATGGAATCGCTCGTGGCCCGCAGCGCAGGGTTTGCGCCGAACGCAGGGAATGCGGCAGCGGCTGGGGGCGCGGCGATTGGTGCGGCTGGGGGCGCGACGGTTGCGCCAGCCGCGACGAATGCCGGCACGACGGCCGCACAAGCCGCGACGGCGCCCTCGCAGGCTGCCTTCGAGGCAACCATGCAGGCGAGTGTCGCCGGCAACGCGGCTGGTCACGCTGAGGTTTCCTCCGATGATGCGGCTGCTGGCGCCCAGGGAGGCGCTGCCGTAGCCAAGACGGGCCGCGAGGCCGCCGCGGGCGCGCAAGCAACAGCCGCCAGCAAAACCGCAGGTCGCGAGGACGCAGCCCCGATCATGCAGGCTAGCGCAGGCGCGCAGCCCGCCGAGGCCCCGCAGACCGAAACGCCCACGCAGGCGCGCGAGGCCGAGGTCGCAAGCGCCAACGCAAAGCTCGCAGCCGCCGGGCCCTCCGAAGCGCGCCTGGCCATGGAGCGGAGCAACGCCCAAGGCGCGGACGCAGAGGGCGGGGACACCAACGAGCAGGTGCGCGGAGGCGGCCGCTTCCGCCGCAAGTGCGAGGCCGTCGCCAACACTTTCCTGCTTTCCCGACGCGAAACCGAGATCCTGTTCTTCCTGGCCAAAGGCCACAACGCGGCCTACATTCAGGAAAAGCTCTACATTTCCGAAGGCACCGCCAAAACGCACATCCGCCACATCTACCGCAAACTGGACGTGCACAGCCAGCAAGAGCTCATGCGAACAGTGGAAGACGCAGCCCCAGCCGAATAGCCCGCATACGACCGCTACCTAAAATCTTCCTTTAAGCTTGCTTTCACTCGGTTGCAATATCATGACGATTGCATTGATATGCCCACGTCGCAACGCTTCGTGTGGCAAAATAATTTGATACGTTAACGTCGGCGGTCGCACGACCGCATGCATACAAGCAACGCAAGGAGCAGCAATGGGCATCTTTTCCAGGGTAGAAGGTAAAATGGAAGACACCTTCGAGGGTGCCGCGGACAAAATGTTCGACGCACCCATTTCCCCAGTACAGATTGCTAAAAAGGCCGAAAAGCAGATGCGCCGCGAAAAGATGGTCGGCGCCGGCAAGCAGTACGCCCCCACGCTGTACACCGTGCTCGTGAACCCCGATGACGACCGTCGTCTGTTCGGCTACTACCCAACTTTGGCCGGCGAGACCGAAACCTATCTGGCAGCGAAGGCCTCCGAGCAGGGCCTTATGATGGACGGCCAGCCGCTCGTGCGCTTCATCGTCGACGACGGGCTTCGCCATGGCAAGTTCGACGTCATCGCCGAAGCTGTGGCCGCGCCCATCATCAGCCAGCTGCGCGATGAGGAAATGCAGCGTTACGGCCTGGACGACAACTACGGCGCCGATGTTGCCTACCCGGCCGAGCGTTTCGGGCACAACAGCGCTGCCGTGCCCGCCGAGCCGCACTTCAACCAGCCGCAGCAGCAGGCGTGGAATCAGCCCGCTCAGCAGGGCTATCAGGAACCCGAGCCCTGGGGCCAGCCCCAGCAGCCTCAGCAGCAGGGCTACAACGGCTACGGCTACGACCAGGCGCCATCCTACGGCGCGCCCTCTGCCGCGAACGCCCCGGCCGCCGCTGCCGGCTACAACGCAGCACCCGCCGCAGCTGCACCCGCGGCCGCAGCTGGCGCAGCTGCCGGTTACGCCGCCGGTCGCGCCGCGCAGCAAGCGCAGCCTCAGCAGCGTCCCGCGCAACAGCAGGCCCCGCAAACCATGGTGTTCAACGGCGGCTCGCAGGCCGCAGCCGCAGGTCAGCGCCCTGGTAGCGCACGCCTTATCGACACCACGGCCAACCGCTCCTACAGCCTGAACAACGGCCGCAACACCATCGGCCGCGAATCGCGCAATGACATTTCCGTTCCCGACATCAACGCCTCGCGCACGCATGCCGAAATCACGCTGAACGCGCAGGGCGCCTGGGTCATCACCGACCTGCAATCGACCAACGGCACCTACGTCAACGGCCGAGCCATCGCCAGCCAGCCGCTCAATAACGGCGACCACATCTCCATCGGCACGACCGACCTCGTGTTCACGCTCGCCTAGGGCGCCGGGAAGGATTCCTTGTGATCGATTACGCATTGCTCCTGATCAGACTACTGTTCGTAGCACTGCTATACCTATTTCTGTTCGCCATCATGAAGACGGGCATCGGCGCGGTGCGCGGCCAGCGCAAACGCGAGCGCACGTGGAACCTCTCGGTCGAACGCGGCCCTAAGGAACTGCGCGGCGTGTCCATCGTGGTGCGCGGCCCGGTCATCGTCGGCCGCAGCCCCGGGGCGGACATCGTCATCGGCGCCGGATACGTTTCCGGCCGCCATGCGCGCTTTAGCCTGATGGGCCAGAATCTATTCGTCGAAGACCTTGGCTCCACCAACGGAACCGCGGTGAACGGCCAGCTCATCACCGAGCCCACCGCCCTTCGCAACGGCGACACGGTCAACGTCGGCGACGTGGCCATCCGCGTGAGGTACGCATAATGTCTGCTAAGAAAAAATCTTCCTACCGCTCCACGCGCCGCACGCGCAAAGGGGCCGTCACGTCGTTCGGCAGCCGCACGGACGTCGGCTGCGTGCGCGATCACAACGAAGACAGCCTGATAGTGGCTCCCCCGCTGTTCGCCGTATGCGATGGCATGGGCGGGCACGCCGCGGGCGAGGTGGCATCCGAAATAGCCGTCAACGTGCTGGCCGACCTTGCACCCGAGCACCCCGACGGGGCGGCGCTGGAATACGCAGCCCAGGAAGCCAATCGCGAAATTATCCGCGCAGCCCGCGAAGGCCGCGGCCGCGAGGGCATGGGCACCACCATGACCGCTTGCATGCTAGAAGGGGAACGCCTGGTCATCGCCCAGGTCGGCGACTCGCGCGCCTACCTTCTGCATAAGGGCAAGCTTCAGCAGCTCACGCGCGACCACAGCCTGATGGCCGACATGATAGAAGCTGGCCAGCTCACGCCCGAGGAAGCGCGAAACCATCCGCAGCGATCGGTCATCACACGCGCGCTCGGATCTGACCCGAATACCCGCCCCGACATCTACGAGATCAACATCGAGACGGGCGATCGCCTGCTCGTCTGCTCCGACGGCCTGTCGTCGATGGTTCGCGACGAGGATATCGAGAAGACCATGCAGCGCGTGGCCGACCCGCAACGTTGTGCATCGCAGCTGGTCAACGAAGCAATCGCAAACGGTGGACACGACAATGTGACGGTCATCGTCTCCGATGTCACGGGCTTTGCCGAAAAACGTGCACGCAAGGCCGCCCGCAAAACCGTCCGCGCCGTCGTGCTGGTATTCATCTTGCTCGCGGCCATTCTGGGCGGCACCGCCTGGGGCGTGAACAAGTGGCTCAACACCGTTGCCTACCTGGGCGTCGACGACGGGAAAGTGGCCATCTACCAGGGCAGGCCGTGGGAAGTCATGGGCATGTCGCTTTCGCAGCATATCGAAACCACCGACGTTTCCACCGACAAACTGCAGCCCAACACCGTCGAGCACCTGCAAGACGGCATATCCTGCGACAACGTCGACGCCGCGCAGGACCTGGTATCGAAGTATCGCGAAGAAGTCCAAAGGTAGGCTCGCATGGCTCGTCGCAACATAGAGCTCGTCCTGCTTTTGGTGGCGGCGCCCATCGTGGCGCTGCTGTTCGTCACCATCGCGCTGCGCGAAGGGCAGACGGTCGGCTTCGACTCGCTGTCGGTGCCAATCGGCATCTTCGCCGCATTCGTGGTGGCTCACCTGGCTGTTCGCAAATTCGCGCCCGGGGCCGACCCGGCGCTTTTACCCATTTCGTTCGCGCTTTCAGGCATCGGCATCGCGTTCATCACGCGCATCGCCCCGTTCTCCGACGCGACGAACATGGCGCAAAGCCAGGTCATGTGGCTGTTCTTGGGCATCGCATGCATGATCGCGGTGCTAGCGCTGTTCCGCAACCTGGACAAAGTCGCTAACTACAAATATATCCTGATGATCGTGGGCCTGTTCCTGCTGCTGTCGCCCCTTATTCCCGGCCTTGGCCAGGAAATTTACGGCAGCCGCATCTGGCTGCACATCGGCGGGTTCTCGTTCCAGCCCGGTGAAATAGCCAAGGTGGTCATCGTGCTGTTCATGGCCAGCTACCTGGCGCAAAACCGCGAGCTGCTGTCCGTGTTCACCATCCGCATGGGGCCCTTCCGCCTGCCCGACGCGCGCTCGCTCGCGCCGCTCATTTTCATGTGGGCCATCGCCATGGTCATCGCCATGTTCGAGAAAGACCTCGGCAGCGCCATGGTCTTCCTGTTCGTGTTCCTGCTCATGCTCTACGTCGCCACGGGAAAGAAGTTTTACCTGCTGGTGGGCCTGGGCCTGCTCGCCATCGGCGGCACGGCGCTGTACTTCACGTTCAGCCACGTGCAGGTGCGCGTGTCCACTTGGCTCGACCCGTTCTCCGACGCGCAGAACACGGGCTACCAGCTATGCCAGGCCATCTACTCCATCGCCGACGGCGACCTATTCGGCGTGGGCCTGGGTAACGGCCTTGCCGGCGGCACGGAAAGCTTCGCGCAGATCCCGGTCGTGGAATCCGACTTCATCTTCGCCGACATCGCCGAGGAAATCGGCCTCATGGGCGCAGCCGCCGTGCTGCTTCTGTACCTATGCTTCGCCATCCGCGGGTTCCTCACGGCCGCGCGCGCCAAATCCGACGTGTCTAGCTTCGTCGCCGTGGGCCTGACCAGCATGATCGTGCTGCAGGCGTTCATCATCGTCGGCGGCGTCACGCGCCTTATCCCGCTCACGGGCCTGACGCTTCCCTTCATCAGCCAAGGCGGATCGTCGCTTCTGGGAAGCTTCATCATCGTGGGCTTCCTGCTGCGCGCCGGCGACGAGGGAACCGGCATCGAAACCGAAATGGCCAGCGGCACCACCACGTCCCTGCATTCCAACAGCGTGCTCGGCCGCGTCAGCCTGGGCAAACGCCTGACGCATTCCATGCTGTTCTGCAGCGTGCTGTTCGCCGCGCTGGTGGCCAACCTCACGCTGCTCATGGTCGTCGACGCCGACAAGTACCAGTCCATGGACGGCAATAACCACACGCTGGCCAAGGAAGAGAAGAGCGAACGCGGCACCATATCCACCTACGACGGCATCGTGCTGGCGAAAAGCGCCCTCGGCGAGGACGGCAGCTACGAGCGCATCTATCCCGCCGGCGACCTGGCAACGCACGTGGTCGGCTACATGTCGCAAATTTACGGAACATCGGGCATCGAAAGCTCGTACAACGACGTGCTGAAGGGCGAGCAGAGCTTCGCCACCTGGACCGATGTGCTCAACGACATGGCCGGCGTGGGCACCGCGGGCAACGACGTCACGCTCACGCTGAACTCGAAGATCCAGCAGGCCTGCCAAGACGCGCTTTCGGGCCACAAGGGCGCGGCCGTTGTCATGGACCCGAAGACGGGCGCCATCCTGGGCCTAGCTTCTTCGCCCACCTACGATGCGGCCGACTTCGCGTCGGTGCTTGCCGGCACGTCGTCCTATGACAGCTCTGCCCTGATCAACCGCGCGACGGCGGCCCTGTACGCACCGGGCTCCACCTTCAAGATGGTCTCACTGGCAACCGCTATCGAAGACGGCATCGCGAGCGAATCCACCACGTATTCCTCGCCCGGCACCATGACCATCGGCAACGCGGCCGTCACCAACTTCGACAGCACCAACTACGGCACGCAAACGCTCGAACAGGCCACCTGGTGGTCGTCGAACACCGTGTTCGGCCAGCTAGGCGTGCAAATGGGCGCCAGCAAGCTTGTGGAAGGCGCCGAGCGCTTCGGCTTCGACCAGACGTTCACCTTCCCGCTGACCATGTACACCTCGCTCATGGCCGACCCCGACGAGATGACCGAATGGGAAACCGCTTGGGCTGCCGCGGGCGAGCCCGTCAACCCCATGAACCACAAGAGCGAAGCCGGCCCGCAGGCCACCGTGCTGCAAATGGCCATGGTCGGCAGCGCCATCGCCAACGACGGCGCGCAGATGAAGCCCTACATCGTCGACGGCGTGTACAACGCCAACGGCGAGCGTTCCTTCACCGCCCAGCCCGAGAAGCTTCGCGATTCCATCAGCTCCGACACCGCAAAGCGCGTGCGCGAGGTGCTGAAGGGCGTCGTGAAAAGCGGCACCGGCACCGCGGCCGCCATCGACGGCGTCGAGGTTGCCGGCAAGACGGGCACGGCGGAAAAGGCAAGCACCAACGACAGCTGGTTTGTGGGCATGGCGCCTGCCGACGACGCCAAAATCGTGGTCTCGGTCGTCATCGAGGACGGCGATGAGGGCGTCGGCGCGGAAAAGGCGCACGACATACTTAAAACAGCTTTGGAAGTTCAAGGCGTTTTATAGCTAAGTGAAGAATGGCACGGTACAATGGCGAAATACGCAAATCCGGGCCCGAATGAGTCCTAAAAGGAGTTAAGACGTGAGCGAAAACATGATCGGCAGGGTGTTCAACGGCCGCTATGAAATCACCGAACGCATTGGCGTCGGCGGCATGGCAGAGGTCTACCGCGCACAGGACAAGGTCCTCGGGCGCGTCGTCGCCGTCAAGGTGATGCTGCCCCAGTACGCATCCGACGCTAACTTCACTCATCGCTTTAAGCAGGAAGCCGCATCGGCCGCCAACCTGCAAAGCCCCTACATCGTCAACGTGTACGACTGGGGCCAGGACGAAGGCACGTACTTCATTGTCATGGAATATGTGCGCGGATCCGACCTGAAAACGGCCATTAACCAGCGCGGAGCCATCAACCAGCGCAAGGTTGCCGAAATCGGCAGCCAGGTATGCCAGGCGCTTTCCGTCGCCCACAACATGGACATCATCCACCGCGACATTAAGCCGCAGAACATCATGGTCCAGCCCGACGGCAACGTAAAGGTCATGGACTTCGGCATCGCGCGCGCCAAGAACTCCACCAGCGACAAGACCGGCAGCGTCCTTGGCACCGCCCACTACATCTCGCCTGAACAGGCACAGGGCAAAGACCTCACCGCCGCCAGCGACATTTATTCGCTCGGCGTGGTGCTCTACGAGGCGTCCACCGGCAAGCTTCCCTTCGACGCGCCCGATGCGGTCAGCGTCGCCATGAAGCAGGTGCAGGACACGCCCATCCCTCCGCGCGAGGTCAACCCCGACATCGACCCGTCCCTTGAGGTCATCATCCTGAAGGCCATGGCGAAAAACCCCATGGAGCGCTTCGCCACCGTCAAGGACATGCGCACGGCCCTGAACGATTACTTGGCCGGCCGCCAGGTTTCGCTGGGCAACGGCTTCACCAGCCAGCAGACGCAGGTCATGGGCGGCGTGGCTCCGGTCATCGGCGCTGCGGGCGCAGGCATGGCCGCAGGCGCCATGATGGGCGCCGCAGCTGACGGCACCGCGGTCATGAAGCCCGTGAACGGCCAGTCCGCAAACGGCAGCAAGCAGGCCAACTTCAACGGCAACAACAACGTCAAGAAGAACAACGGCAAGAAGGTCGGCATCGGCATCGGCGTTGCGGTGGCCATCATCGCAATCATCGCCATCTGCGCGTTCGCCTTCAACTCCAATAGCTCCGACAGCGAACTCATCGCGGTTCCCGACGTCACGGGCAAAACGCTCGAGGAGGCCAAGTCGTCCATCCAGTCCGCCGGCTTTACCGTGGGCACCACCACGCAGAGCTATTCCGACAAGGTTGACTCCGGCAAGGTCATAAGCCAAGACCCCACGGCCAACACCAAGAAGGCGAAGGGCACGGCCATCAACCTAACCGTGTCGCAGGGCGCTCAAACCATCGAGGTCCCCAACCTTTCGGGCATGACCGCCGACGAGGCTAAGAAGACTCTGCAGGCCAGCGGCCTGAAATACCAGGCCGGCACCGCAGAATACTCCGACACCGTGGAAAAAGACCACATCGTTCGCCAGGACGTCGCGGCCGGATCCAAGGTTGCCAAAGACACCGTCGTCACCTACTACCTGTCGCT
>CAVBPP010000023.1:0-9187 GCA_963597295.1 Paratractidigestivibacter sp.
GAGCTAGAATGGCAAGCGGATTCTAGGTGATTACACCAACGTTCGGCACACTACCTTCTTGTGTCGATATTCTTAATTATGCTGGCTATAATCTAAGAAACTCGACTTGTTGAAGGAGGTGAGGACCATGTCGAAGAAACGCAAGGTCGCGCAGCCCGTTGCCGTGAATGCGAAGGGCCGGTTTAATGTGGTGTGGCGGCAAAGTGCCGAGGAGGCCGCGTTGGCCAACAAGCCGCACTACAACGGTTTCGCTTGCGGGCACGGCGCGCATGGCAGCGCGAAGTTCAACCGCGCCAAGGCAAAGCAGGCCTGGAAAAAGCAGATTCGACAAGAAGGAGCCTCGCGGGGCTCCTTCCTTTTTGCTCGGCATGCCTAGCTGGAAGAGCCGTTTTTCGGGGCGGCGCTTTCGTGTTCGAATATGGGGCGTTCTCATGCCGATGAAACCGCCCGGCATCGGACCTGACGTCTTCAAAAAAGAATGGGCCCGGCTAGGGAAGACCGGGCCCGAAGGGAGGGGATCTGCGGCGCCTAGGGAAGGAATGCGCCGCATTTTCTGCTTAGGGAAAGCAGGTGATAACAAGGAGGGGAACCTCGTCGATCACAAATCGCAGTATAGGAAATGACCTTGGAGTCAATGTGACGTGCAGTTGCAAGTTTTGTGTAGTCAACTTCGTGTTTTGTTACGAATTGGTTAAAACCTATCGGAAATGGGGGATATGAGCGTCCGACAGCGTATCTCGCGACCCTGTGGACTGTGCCGCGCGCGATGTCGGCGGGGCGGTTCGTTTGGTAGAATGAACGCCGTCGAAAGGAAATTTCCATGCCTGATATTCAACTGCGCTTCGGCCGCGACATGTTGGTGCTTTCCGCCCCCGTGGCCCCCGTGCTTGCCCGCCAGGGTTTCGCGCCCGACGGCGATATTGAGTACGCGACGTTGATGGAGCCCGAGGCGGTTCGCGATGCGCTGCGCCTGAACCTGACGGCCGGCGCGCATTGCCTGGTCGCCGAGACCGCTTCGATGACGCCGGCGCGCCTGGCGCATCGGGGCATGGCCGATCGCCTAGACGAGCTGATGGGCGCCGCGCTCGGTATCGTCAACGAGCTGAAGCCGCAGCATGCGCTGGTGGAAGTCGGGCCGTGCGGCTTGCCGCTCGATGCTTCCAGCAAGGCGTCGCTCAACGAGAACCGCGACCAGTACGCTCGCGTCGCGCGCGCCTGCAGCGAAGGCCCGCTCGACGCGTTCTTCCTGAACGGGTTCACTAACCCCGCCGATCTGAAGTGCGCGCTCATGGGCGTGCGTCAGGTGAGCTCGCTTCCGGTGCTGGCCTCGGTTGACGTTGCGGGAGACGGCATGCTGGCCGATGGGCGCCATACGTTCGAAGAGGCGCTCGAGGTGATGGCGAGTCTGCAGGCAAACGTCGCCGGCTTCTCCACGAAGCTGCCCCTTGAACAGGCTTGCGAATTGGCGAAGGTGGCCGACGGGGCTCACTTGCCGGTGCTGGCGCAGCTTGACGTCGCCGAGCACAACCCTCGCCAGCGCGCGGCCACGGCCGACAACCCTTACTACTGCCCCGACGTTGCTGTCGATGCCGCCGTTGCCTTGCGTGCGGCTGGCGTTGAATTCCTTCGTGCGGTCGGTGCGGCCACGCCTGCCTACACCGGTGCGCTGGTTGCGGCCGTCGACGGCGCCGACGTTGTGATTCCGAGCGCTAAATAGCCCATGGAGCAGCCGATTCGCAGCAATACGAAGCGCAGCGAGCACTACGGCCAGCTGCAGCGCGTGGTCGATTCCGTCTTCGCGGACACGGGCAAGAAGTTCGTCCGTCGCCTGGATGTGGTGGTGGCGGCCGAATCGTTCGACCTGCCCGATGACCTGACCGAGATAATCGGCCTGCTGCCGCCCGGGTCGTATACCCGGCAGCGCCTGTGCGACCAGCTGAATTCCGCTATCGGCGGGCATGCGTGGGGCCAGGTATACGGAACGGTGGAATAGCGGCGGGCAATCGCCCCTAGGGAAAGCGGCAAGATGCAAAAATTCGAGAACCTCATGACCAGGCTGACGGGCAACGAGTGGGTCGCGACCGCCATAACGGCCGTGTTCATTTTGGTGGTCACCGCGGTTGTCGGGCGCCTGCTGACGAAATTCCTGTGCAAGGTGCTCAGCAAATCGGACAACCTGCCCGCATCGAGCATTTTGGTGAACATCGGTCGCGCCATCGTGTGGATTATCGGCATATCGGCGCTGCTTTCCACCTGCTTCAACGTTGACGTTTCGGCGGCCATCACCGCTCTGGGCGTTGGCGGCATCGCGATTTCCCTGGGCTTTCAGGACACCATTTCCAACTTCATCGGCGGCATGCAAGTGAGCCTGCTCGGCATCGTGAAGCCCGGCGACAACATCAGCGTTGGCTCGGCGACCGGCGTGGTGAAGGACGGTTCGTGGCGCCACACCACTATTACCAACTTGTCGGGCGAAACCATCGTTGTGCCCAATTCTTCCATCAACAAGAACTCGCTGAAGCATCTGCCCCCGCAGAGCAAGGTGGCCATTCCGCTGATTGTGGAGGGCACCGGCGAGGACATCGCCGATCGCGCGACGAGGATAGAAGCCGCAGCCGCCGAGGCAGCGGGCAAGGTGAGCCCGCTGGTCACGCAACCGCACGTGTGGTTCAGCGAAGCGGTTGACGGCGGCTTTTCCGGCAAATTGATCTTCGTTATCGAAGATGGTTCGAAGGCGCTGGTGGCCAAGGACGAGGCGCTGCGCGCGGTTGCGCCGTTTACGCGCGCGTAGGTGATTGCTTGGGCGCGCTTCTGCGCCTTGCCGTTGACTTAAATATGCGGCGCGCTTCGCGCTTTCCATTGCTGTTCGAGCTTTCGCTCGAGCCCACGAAATTGCGACCGGATCGGTGATCCCTGCAGCTAAATTCCGTGGGTTTGAGCGAAATTCAACTCTTATTAGAAAGCGCCGCTAGGCGCGACAGGCCTTTAATGCGGACGCATGCAAAGCCCTATTCGTCGACGCCGATCATTACGTCGCTGGCCTTCACCACTGCGTAGGCTTTTTGGCCAATTTTCAAGTCCAAATCTTTGAGCGCGTCCATGGAAATGGACGAGGTGATAATCTGCCCGTCGGGCAGCTCAATCAAAACGATGGCATTCACGGCGCCCGGATGCAGCGCCATGACCGTCCCCTGTAAAACGTTTCGTGCGGAAACCTTCATTGCTTGAAAACCCCCCAGAACTTCAGCAAATGAAAAAGTGCGCTGCTTGCGGCGCGCACCTGGTGTTTACATAATTAAGTATAGCGGAAAGGCCGCAGGTTAAACCTGGTAGATGCTGCCCAACTGGTGTGATTTGTCCGTAGTCGGTGCGCTGCGGATTTATGCGCCCCGCATTCGCCGTTCGCATCGTCCTCCCGTCACGCCCCATCCACTCTCTGTAAGCGCAGCCCTTCCGTTGCGTAAAGCCGCCGTAAAACACTGTCATGCCTGCGTCATGGCCCGCCCGTGCGCCCCCGCAGGCGCTTTACGCAGCGTAGGATTCCCTTCAGCGCGCTTCCGCAGGAGAAGCGCATGTACGTATCTCGAAGGGAGATTTTGAACCATGAAGGGTTCTTTTATCAGCCGTCGTAGTTTCCTGGGCGTCATGGGCGCCTCTGCACTCAGCCTTGCGGGCATGAGCCTGGTTGGCTGCGGCTCCAACTCCAGCTCCAGCAGCTCTAGCTCCACCAGCACGGCCAAGCTTTCCGGCACCATCACCGCTGTCGGCTCCACCGCGCTGCAGCCTTTGTGCGAGGCCGCTGCCGAGCAGTTCATGGAGAAGAACTCCGGCGTGCAGATCACCGTCCAGGGCGGCGGCTCGGGCCAGGGCATCACGCAGATCGCCCAGGGCGCCGTGCAGATCGGCAACTCCGACGTGTTCGCCGAGGCCAAGGTCAAGGACACGGCCGACCTGAAGAAGATCACCGACAACAAGGTGTGCATCGTCGGCATGGGCCCGATCGTCAACTCCGATGTGACCGTCGACAACATCTCGCTTGCCGACCTGAAGAAGATCTTCATGGGCGAAATCACCAACTGGAAGGAAGTTGGCGGCGCCGATGAGGCCATTACCGTCATCAACCGCGCTTCCGGTTCCGGCACCCGCGCCACGTTTGAGGACGTTGTGCTGGCCGGCGACAAGGTGCCCGATTCCTTCAAGCCCCAGGAGCAGGATTCCTCGGGCACGGCCGCCAAGATGGTCTCTTCGACCCCCGGCGCCATCTCCTATGTGGCGTTCTCGTACTACGACGAGAAGAGCTTCAAGGCTCTGAAGGTCGACGGTGTCGAGCCGAAGTCGGCTAACGTCGAGGACAACTCCTGGAAGATCTGGTCCTACGAGCACATGTACACCGCCACCGAGCCCGACGAGGCCACCAAGGCGTTCATCGAGTACATGATGAGCGACGAGGTTCAGTCGAGCCTGGTCGAGCAGCAGGGTTACATCCCTATGTCCGGCATGAAGGTCGAGAAGGACGCTTCCGGCAACGTGACCAACAAATAGGAAAGGAGACGCGCAATGGCATTCATGCCTAAAGCGCGCGTCGAGAAGATTGGCCAGGGCGTCACGGGCGCGTGCATCGTGCTCGTGGCGCTTCTTGTCATCACGCTGGTTGCCATGGTGGCCGGACGCGGTATTTCCACGTTCACGGCCGATGGCATCGATCTCGGCGCATTTTTGACCGGCAGCACCTGGAATCCGCACCAGGACGACGCGAACGGCATGCCGACCGTCGGCGCGCTGCCGATGATCGCGGGCTCGTTCGCCGTGACGCTGCTTTCCACCGTGTTCGCCCTGCCGATCGCCTTCGGCAGCGCAATTTTCGTCGTGGAAGTGGCCCCGCGCTTCGGCCGCAAGGTGTTCCAGCCCTTGGTTGAGCTGCTGACGGGCATCCCGTCGGTGGTGTATGGCCTGATCGGCCTGACCGTTGTGGTGGCTTGGGTGCGCGACGCCGCAGACCTGAGCGGGCAGACCATCACCGGCTACGGTATCTTCTCGGGCGCCGTGGTGCTGGCCGTCATGATCTTGCCGACCATCACCAGCCTGTCCATCGACGCGCTGGCCGCCGTGCCGCGCGAATACCGCGAGGGCAGCTACGCCCTGGGGTGCACGCGCTGGCAGACCATCTGGAACGTGGTGCTGCGCTCGGCCGCCCCGTCGCTGATGACGGCCGTCATTCTGGGCATGACCCGCGCATTCGGCGAGGCCCTGGCCGTGCAGATGGTCATCGGCAACTCCATTCAGATTCCGACGAGCCTGTTCACGCCCGCATCCACCCTGACGAGCGTGCTGACCATGGGCATGGGCAACGAGGCCATGGGCACCGTCTACAACGACGTTCTGTGGTCGCTCGCGCTGCTGCTGATGATCATGTCGCTCGTGTTCATCCTGATCATTCACCTGATCGGGCATAAGGGAGGGACGAAGCGTGGCTAACTTCAACATGCAGGCGCACGTACGCCGCATCAACCGCCAAGACCGCATCGCTACGGGCATCCTGACCGTGATCGTGGGCCTGGTGCTGCTGATGCTGGCCGCCATCGTCATCTACATCCTGGTGGCGGGCGCGGAAAAGCTCGTCGACATCAACTTCCTGACGGGCAAGCCGCAGCAGTTCAAGGAAGGCGGCGGCATCGGCCCCGAGCTGTTCAACAGCTTCTATCTGCTTGTGCTGACGCTGCTGATCAGCGTGCCGCTTTCGCTCGGCGCGGCCATCTTCCTGTCGCAGTACGCGCCCGACAACGCCATCACCGCGGTGGCGAAGACGGCCATCGAGACGCTCTCGAGCCTGCCGTCCATCGTCGTGGGCCTGTTCGGCTTCCTGTTCTTCGTGCTGTACATGGGCTGGGGCTTCTCGATCATCGCGGGCGCGGTGGCGCTGACGATGTTCAATATCCCCATTTTGGTGCGCGTTATTCAGCAGGCGCTTGAGGACGTGCCGCGCAGCCAGCGCGACGCCGGCTTGGCCATGGGGCTGACGCGCTGGGAGACCACCGTGCACGTGCTGCTTCCCGCCGCCATGCCCGCCATCGTCACCGGCGTGGTGCTTTCGGCCGGCCGCGTGTTCGGCGAGGCCGCGGCGCTTATCTTCACCGCGGGCCAGTCGGCGCCCACGCTCGACTTCACCTGCTTCGACTTCACGTCGACCAGCTGCCCGTGGAACGTGTTCCGCCCGGCCGAGACGCTGGCCGTTCATATCTGGAAGATCAACTCGGAGGGCGTTGTCCCTGATCTGACGGCTATTTCGAACGGCACCGCCGCTGTGCTGATGGTGTGCATCTTGGCGTTTAACATTTTGGCCCGCGTGGTGGGCAAGTTCCTGGAAAGGAGGCTGACGAGCGAATGAGCGAGACGATGAATCAGATGGCGAACGCTGCGAGCGCTCCGGCCGGCGAGCCGTTGCTAAGCACGCGCGAGCTGACGGTGTCCTATGCGGGCCACGAAGCCCTGCACGGCACGTCGCTCGACTTCGCCGCCAAGCAGGTGACGGCGCTCATCGGGCCTTCCGGCTGCGGCAAGTCAACCTTCCTGCGCTGCTTGAATTTGATGAACCGTGAGATTCCCAAGTGCAAGATCGGCGGCGAAGTGCTCTACCACGGCCGCAACATCAATACGCGTAAGGAAAACCTGTTCGAGCTGCGCAAATCCATCGGCATGGTGTTCCAGCAGCCGACGCCGTTCCGTAAGTCCATTCGCGAGAACATCCTGTTCGCGCCGAAGCGTCACGGTTTGGTGAAGGGCAAGGAGGCCTGCGACCAGCTGGTCGAGGAAAGCCTGCGCGCCGGCGCTTTGTGGGACGAGGTGAAGGACAAGCTGGACCAGAGCGCCCATGCGCTCTCCGGCGGCCAGCAACAGCGCCTGTGCATTGCCCGCACGCTTGCCATGCATCCCGATGTGGTGCTGTTCGACGAGCCGTGCAGCGCGCTCGACCCCATTTCGACGTTTGCCGTGGAAGAGACCATCCGCTCCATCGCCGAAAGCGGCATCTGCGCCATCATCGTGACGCACAATATGGAGCAGGCCACGCGCGTTTCGGACAACACGGCGTTCTTCTACGTGGGCGACATGGTTGAGACCGGCCCCACTAAAGAGCTGTTCAGCAACCCGAAGGATGAACGCTTGCAAGACTATCTGACCGGAAGGTTCGGCTGATGGCTATGACGAATACTGAAGCTATGGCGAACGGGGCCGCGGCCCAGGCGGCTGGCGTGACCGACGCGGGCGCGGGTGCCGCTGCCGCCGGCGCTGCCGAGCCAGAAACCATGATTTCCATCCGTGATTTCAACCTGTGGTACGGCGACTTCCAGGCGCTCAAGAACATCAACCTTGACATTCCGAAGAACCAGGCCACGGCCTTCATCGGGCCTTCGGGCTGCGGCAAGTCGACGCTGCTGCGCACGTTCAATCGCATGTGCGACTTCGTGCCTTCCGTCCGCACCGAGGGCACCATTGAAGTCGGCGGGCGCGAGATTTTCTCCGCCGAACCGAACGCCCTGCGCGTGCAGGTGGGCATGGTATTCCAGCACCCCAACCCCTTCCCGATGTCCATCCGCGACAACATCCTGTACGGCCCGCGCCGCATGGGCAAGCTGTCGCGATCCGAGGCCGACGACCTGGTGGAGAAGTGCCTGCGCGATGCGGGACTGTGGGACGAGGTGAAGGACAAACTCAACCAGAACGGCCTGGGCATTTCCGGTGGTCAGCAGCAGCGTCTGTGCATCGCCCGCGCGCTGGCAACGGCGCCCGAGGTGCTGTTGATGGACGAGCCGACAAGCGCGCTCGACCCCATTTCCACGTCGCTGATCGAAGAGCTGATGGTGTCGCTCGCGGCCGAGCGCACCGTCGTGGTGGTCACGCACAACATGCAGCAGGCCACGCGCGTCGCCGATAAGACCGCCTTCTTCTACCTGGGAGAACTCATCGAGGCGGGGCCGACCAAGCAGCTGTTCGGCATGCCGAAGGAACAGAAGACCAAAGACTATCTGACGGGAAGGTTCAGCTAATGCAACTGCGTTCCAAATATATTCAGAAGCTTGAGGAGCTTGACGGCACGCTCACCGAGTTGGCCGAGAAGTCCATCGCCGACGTGCGCGCCGCGGGTCGTGCCCTTGCGGGCGAGGAAGGCGTGGCCGATCAGGTGCTGGCCGGCAACAAAGCGGGGCATCGCTTGCGTAACGCCATTGAGGATGGCTGCCTTGACATCATGCTGATGCAGCAGCCGCTGGTGGCTGACGACCTGCGCGAAGTGTCCGCGACGTTCCGCGTGGTGAGCGACCTGGCGCACATCGACGAGATGACGCGCGACGTGGCTTACCTGTCGCAGCAGCTGACGCCGAAGGCCGTCTCGCACCTTGAGGCGGAATTCGCTGACGCGACCGAGCGAGTTGCCGTCATGATCGAGACCGCCATGAAGGCGTTCAACGAATCCGACCTGTCGCTGGTGCAGAAGGTCTACGAGATGGACGACGCCGTCGACGACCTGTATGACAAGGCCGAGCAGGTGATCGTCGACTTGATCCGCGAGGGCAAGTCGGGCGCGAAGCATCTGCCCGAGCTGCTGATGGTGGCGAAGTACTTCGAGCGCATGGGCGACGACGCTCAGCGCATCGCAGATTGGGCGCATTTCCGCGCAACCGGCGAGCATGCGGTACACTCTAGGGACGAAAAGCAGGCCTAGGGTTTGACGGCGAAGCCGGGGCGTCCTGCGTTCCGGCTTCGCCTTTTTGTTGCGGGGGTGCAGTGCTGGATGGTCTCTTTCGATGCCCGAGCACGACAGAGCCGAGCGCAGGGCCTCTGGTCGCGTTGCCCCCGGAGCATAGAGGAGGTGCGGTATTAGCAGATGATTTATTATGTCGAAGATGACGAGAACATTCGTCAGCTGGTGCTGTACGCCCTTTCTCAGTCTGGCATCGAAGCCCAAGGTCAGGGCGACGACGCCGAATTTCGCGCGGCCTGTGCGGTGCGTGTTCCCGATGTGGTGGTGCTCGACATCATGCTGCCCGGCACCGATGGTCTGGAAATTCTCAAGCGCATTCGCCAAACCCCCGGCAAGCTCTCACGCGTGCCCGTGATGATGGTCACCGCTAAGAATTCCGAGCTCGATGTGGTGCGCGCGCTCGACGCCGGCGCCGACGACTACATCACGAAG
>CAVBPP010000024.1:0-21986 GCA_963597295.1 Paratractidigestivibacter sp.
ACCATCGACTCGCACGTGAAGAACCTGCGCGCGAAGATCGGCGACAACCCGCGCAGCCCGAAGTGGTTGCACACCGTGCATGGCGTGGGCTATCGTTTTGAGGACCCGACCAAGCAGGGCCAGTAGTTTCACATGCGCAAGCAGGCGCGGTCGGTGTTGTGCCGGCCGCGCCTTTTGTTTTTCCGGCGCCCATGCGAGCGGCCCGGGTTTGAAGGGAAGGCGGCGAACAATGGAAGATAAGCAGGGCGAAAACGAGGCGACGCGCGGGGAAGGTGCGCCCGTCTCAGCTGATGGGGTACTTGCTGCTGGCGAAGGCGGCGCCGCGAGCATGGCCGGTTCGGCTGGTGCGTCCGCGGCCGCTGCTGCGGAGGGCGGCGTGGCCGATTCCGCAGTTGGCGCGTCCGGCTCTGTGGCCGAATCTGGGGCCGACGGCTCCGTTTCCGCCGCCGACCCCGCGCCTGCCGCTGGGGCCGACCCCGCTGCCGCGCCTGCCGCTTCCGAGCCGAAGGGTCCGGTCATCGTTGAACGCGAAGCTTCCAAGAAACACCGCAAGAAGCTGTTCGCAGGCGTCCGCAACTGGTGGAGCAACCGCAGCTACACCACGCGCGTGACGCTGGCCTTCGCCTTCATCGCGGCCATGACCGCGCTTGTCGCCATCGGCGTGCTGTCGTTCGTGTGGCAGCAGCATTTCCGCACGTATACGCAGGAGAACATGAAGTCGCTGGCCGAAAGCACGGCCACGCGCATCGAAGAGGTGTATGCGACCACGCACACGCTGCGCGATCCGCAGGTGGAGGCCGTGGCCAAGTACGCCGAAAGCCTGAACAGCGGCGTCGGCATCGCCATCATCGACAACACCACCGGCAAGACCATCTACGATTCGTCGGCCGTTACCATCGAGGACGGCACCACCGCCGGCGCGGCGAAGAGCAGCTCGTCGTCAAGCTCGACGAGTTCTTCCAGCTCATCCAGTTCGTCTGGGGCCGATTCGACGGCGCATCGCACGTTGGCGCCGCCCACCACGGCCAGCCAGCAGTTCACCAGCGCGGCCATTGAATACAACGGCACGGCGGTTGGATCGGTGCGTATCTGGGTTTACGGCTCGGATGTTCTGCTTACCCAAGCTGACCAGGAGTTTTCCAGCAATTCTTACCAGGCTATGGTGTTCGCCACGGTGCTTGCCATCGTGCTTGCTTCCTGCATCGGCTTTTTGTTCGCGCGCGCTTTGGTGCGGCCCATCAACCGCATGGCTTCCACGGCTCGCGCCATCAAGGAAGGCGACCTGACCGCCCGCACCGGCATTCAGGGTGAGGACGAGATAGCGCGCCTGGGCATGACATTCGACCAGATGGCGGACAGCATCGAGCGCGACCGCAAGCTGGAACGCCGCCTGACCACCGACGTGGCGCACGAGCTGCGCACGCCGCTGATGGCCATTCAGGCGACGGTGGAGGCGATGGTCGACGGCGTGTTCGAGCCTACCGAAGAACGCTTGGAAACGGTGAACTCCGAGGTGCAGCGCCTGTCGCGCTTGGTCGACGCCATCCTGAAGCTTTCGCGCCTGGAAAACCGCAGCACGCCGATGAAGCGCGAGCCGCTTGATGTGGGCGATCTGATCGGCAGCATCATTTCCACGCACGAGGCCTATGTAAACGAATCGGGCCTGAAGCTGGTTTACGAGGTGGAGCGCGGCGTGCGCGTGTGCGGCGACGCGGATATGATTCGCCAGGCCACGGCCAACCTTATCTCCAACGCCGTCCGCTACACGCCCGAGGGCGGCACCATCACCGTCAGCGTTTCGACCGACGACGACATGTGCGCCATCGCCGTGCGCGACACGGGCATCGGCCTGTCTCCCGACGAGGCGAAGATGGTGTTCAGCCGCTTCTGGCGCGCCGACGCGGGCCGTACGCGCGAGCGTGGCGGCCTGGGCATCGGCCTTTCGGTGGTCAAGGAGATTGTCGATCGTCACAACGGCCGCGTGCTGGTGGAGGGCGAAAAGGGCAAGGGCGCCTGCTTCACCATTCTGTTGCCGCTGTATTCAGAGGACGAAGAGCATCGTGACCAGCGTCAACGCGAGCGCCAGCAGCAGAAGGAGCAGCAGCAGGCTCATCGCGAGCAAACCCGCGCCCAGCGCGAGCAATGGGTTGCGCGTCATACGCAGAAAACGGGGATACCGTTCGGCAAGCCCCACGATGACGAAAAATAGTCGGATAATGTGGGCGAAACGATAGGTCGGTAGAATTCGACGAAGGCGGCGCCGTGGCGAGCGACAAGTGGAAGGCGGGTTGTTCGCAAGGCGTTTTGCCTGGTCGGCAAGGCGTGTCGCAAACACGGCACGCAAAGCGAAAGGAAGCGTAAAGCAATGAGCGGAATTGACATCAAGCCCGATGCGCAGGGCAAGGTACGCGACATCTACGATTTGGGGGACAAGCTGCTGCTGGTGGCGACGGACCGCATTTCGGCGTACGACTACATTCTGCCCGACGAGATTCCGCACAAGGGCGAAGTGCTCACGCAGCTTTCGCTTTTCTGGCTTGACCAGCTGAAAGACGTTACCGGCAATCACTTGATCAGCGCCGATGTGGCCGATCTGCCCGAGCAGTTCGCCCCGTATGCCGACTACCTGCGCGGCCGCTTCATGCTGGTGCGCAAGGCCGAGATGTTCCCCGTTGAATGCATCGTGCGCGGCTATTTGGCCGGCAGCGGGCTGAAGGAATACCAGAAGCAGGGCACCGTTTGCGGCATTAAGCTGCCCGATGGCCTGGTGAATTCCAGCAAGCTGCCCGAGCCCATCTTCACGCCTTCCACCAAGGCCGAAATCGGCGGCCACGACGAGAACATCAGCTTCGAGCGCTGTGCTGAGCTTATCGGCGAGGAAGACGCAGCCGCCCTGCGTGACCTGGCCATCAAGGTGTACTCGACGGCCCGCGACCATGCGGCCAAGAACGGCATCATCATCGCCGACACCAAGTTCGAGTTCGGCGTCATCGATGGGCAGATCATCCTGGCCGACGAGGTTCTGACCCCCGACAGCAGCCGTTTCTGGCCTGGCGACGAATACGAGCCCGGCCGCGACCAGGCCAGCTTCGACAAGCAGTACGTGCGCGATTGGCTTTCCGCCAACTGGGACCGTCAGGGTGAACCCCCGCACATGCCCGCCGAGGTCATCGAGAAGACCAGCCAGAAGTACATTTCGGCATACGAGCAGATCACGGGGCAGAAGTTCCCGTTCGCCTAAGGTGAAACCGCCCCGCGCCGGCGCCAACGCAAGCAGCCGGCGCGGAGCTTCAATGCAAGACCACGACCCTAGAAACGATTCGACATGAGCCAACGCAACCCCCTGAACGAACGCTACACATCCGAGGACCGCAAGGGCGCCACCCGCAAGTCGGCCGCGTCTGCCAAGCCCGTCACGAAGGCGGCCGCTTCCGTGCGCATGCAGCCCACGGAAAAGACCAAGGAGCAGAAAAAGGCCGAGCGCAAGGCCGCCCGCGCCAAGGAGCAGGAGCGCGACCGCCAGTTCTACAATCCGCCGACCGAGGAATACCGTCGCCTGCGCCGCATTTGGTGGATATTCCTGGTTCTGGCCATCGTGCTGACGTGCTTCAGCTTCGCCGGAAACACGCTTGGCGTTCCGCAGCCGGTCACGTACGTGACGCTGGCGCTGGCGTACGTGTTCATCATCCTGGCCCTGTACGTTGACTTTGCCAAATGCCGCAAGGCGCGCAAGAAGTACGCCGAGGAAATGATGAAGCACCCCACCAAGGAACAGCGCGCGGCCGAGAAGAAGGCCAAGGCCGAGGCCGCCGCGGCCGAGAAGAAAAAGAAGAGCGACGAGGAAATTGCCGCCGCTCAGAAAGAGGCTGGCGAAAAGGGCAAGAAGGCCCTGTTCGGCGGCTTGTTCGGCAAGAAAGACAAGTAGTTTCGCGCGCGGTTGCGCGGCGGCTTTGGCGCGGTTTTGCGCCTGGGCTTGCGGCGTGGCCAGCGCGCTCGGACGGCGCGGTTGCCCGGTGCGGGCAGCGGCGCCGTCGCGGTATTGTGACAACATTTCCTGAAGGAAGGACGCCCCATGGTTTCCCGCATCTACGTGGAGAAGAAGCCCGGTTTCGACGTTGAGGCGCAGCAGCTGCTGGCCGAGCTGCGCACCGCAATCCCCGAGGGCCTGGCGGCCGATGCGCGCTTGCGCGTGATCAATCGCTACGACGTCGACGGCATCGATGAGGCGCTGTTCAACCGGTGCGTGCCCACGGTGTTTTCCGAGCCGCAGGTCGACGATGTGTCGGCCGAGCTGCCGGTTGCGGGCGCCGTGGTCACCTCGCGCACCGCGGCCGAGCTTGCCGCGGCGGGCGAGACGGGCAACGGGCTTGACCAGGTGCCGGCTGGCGTGCGCGTGTTCGCCGTGGAGGCGCTGCCGGGCCAGTTCGACCAGCGTGCCAATTCCGCCGCCGAGTGCATTCAGCTGATCAGCCAGGGCGATCGCCCGGATGTGGCGTTCGCGCGCGTGCTGGTCATAGAGGGCGAATGCTCCGACGAGGCGCTTGCGGCCATCAAGCATTACGTCATCAACCCCGTTGAGGCGCGCGAAGCCAGCTTGGCCCCGCGCGATACGCTGCATATGCCGCAGCCCACGCCGCAGCCGGTGGAGGTGCTGGACGGCTTCCTGGAACTTGACGAGGCCGGCCTGCAGGGCGTCATCGACGAGCGCGGGCTTGCGATGGACTTGGCCGACATCAAGTTCTGCCAGGAATATTTCACGAGCGAAGGCCGCTGCCCGACCATCACCGAGATCAAGATGATCGACACCTACTGGTCGGACCATTGCCGCCATACCACCTTCGGCACGGAAATGACGCAGGTCAGCATCGACGACGAGCGCGTGCAGGCTGCATGGGACCGCTACCAGGCCATGCGCTCCGAGCTGGGTCGCGAGGAAAAGCCGGTGTGCCTGATGGACATGGGTACCATCGGCGCGAAGTGGCTGAAGGCCAAGGGCGTGCTGACCGGCTTGGACGAATCCGAGGAAATCAACGCCTGCACGGTGAAGTGCAAGGTGGACGTTGACGGGGAAGACCAGGACTGGCTGTACCTGTTCAAGAACGAAACGCATAACCACCCGACCGAGATCGAGCCGTTCGGTGGCGCGGCCACCTGCCTGGGCGGCGCCATCCGCGACCCACTTTCGGGCCGCAGCTACGTGTATCAGGCCATGCGCGTGACCGGCGCGGCGAACCCGCTGGCGCCCGTGTCCGAGGCGCTGCCCGGCAAGCTGCCGCAGCGCAAGCTGGTGACCACCGCGGCCGCCGGCTATTCCAGCTATGGCAACCAGATTGGCTTGGCGACGGGCCAGGTCAACGAGCTGTATCACCCGGGCTACGTTGCCAAGCGCATGGAGATCGGAGCCGTTGTTGCGGCCACGCCGGCCGACCACGTTCGCCGCGAAACGCCCGCACCGGGCGACGTGGTGGTGCTGCTGGGCGGGCGCACGGGTCGCGATGGCATCGGCGGCGCGACCGGCAGCTCGAAGGAGCACAACCTTGACAGCTTGGAAACCTGCGGCGCCGAGGTGCAGAAGGGCAACCCGCCCGAGGAGCGCAAGATTCAGCGCCTGTTCCGCCGCGGCGAGGCGTGTCGCCTGATCAAGCGCTGCAACGACTTCGGCGCGGGCGGCGTTTCCGTGGCCATCGGCGAGCTTGCCGACGGCCTGCGCATCAACCTGAACAAGGTTCCGAAGAAATACGATGGCCTTGACGGCACTGAGCTGGCCATTTCCGAATCGCAGGAGCGCATGGCGTGCGCCATCGCGGCCGAGGACGCCGACGAATTCCTGCGCTACGCGGCCGAGGAAAACCTGGAGGCAACCGTCATCGCCGAGGTGACCGACGACGCGCGCGTCCGCATCATGTGGAACGACGACGCGATTGTGGACGTGAGCCGCGAGTTCCTGGCGTCGAATGGCGCGCCGAAGCACCAGGAGGTGCACGTGCCCGAGGCCGGCAGCTACAGCCGCTCGTGGGAGGGCGCCTCGCTTGCTGAGCGCATGAAGTCGCTGGTCACGGACCTGAACGTGTGCTCGAACAAGGGCTTGTCCGAGCGCTTCGACTCCACTATCGGCGCGGCGACGGTGCTGATGCCCTTCGGCGGCAAGACGCAACTGACGCCCGCGCAGGCCATGGTGGCGAAGCTGCCCGTCGGCGGCGAGACCACCACGTGCAGCGGTATGGCCTGGGGCTTCAACCCGTATCTGACCGAGGCCGATCAGTTTGCCGGCTCGTACATTGCCGTTGTGGAATCGGTGGCGCGCTTGGTGGCCGCCGGCTTCAAGCATGAGGATATGTACCTGACCTTCCAGGAATACTTCGAAAGCCTGCGCGGCAATGCGGATCGTTGGGGCAAGCCCACGGCCGCGGTGCTCGGCGCGCTGATGGCCCAGGTTGACCTGGGGATTGGCTCTATCGGTGGCAAGGATTCCATGTCCGGCAGCTTCGAGCAGCTTGACGTGCCGCCGACACTGGTTTCGTTCGCCACGGCGGTTGGCAAGGTCGATCGCGTGACGTCGCCCGAGTTCAAGGGCGCGGGCCATCGCGTGGCGCTGGTCGGGCCGCGCTGCTACGACGAGGACGGCATCGTGCCCGCCGCCGAGGACCAGCTGGCCGCCTTCGTCGCGGTCGAGCAGCTGATCGGCTCCGGCGACGCGCTGGCGGTTTCGACGCCCGGTTATGGGTGCGCCGCCGAAGCGCTGTTCAAGATGTGCGTGGGCAACCGCATCGGCGTCGAGCTTGACGACGTGGCCGCCGCCGCGCTGTTCGAGCCCGCGTACGGCAGCTTCATCGTGGAGCTGGCCGACGGTGCGAAACTGCCCGAGCCGACCGACGCGCTCGACGTGATGGTGTTCGGCGAGACCACCGAGGCGTATGAGTTCGTCGCCGCAGGTGAGACGCTTGATCTGGCACAGCTGCAGGAGGCATGGGAAGCGGCCATCGAGCCCGTGTTCCCGTACCGCCAGGCCGGCGAGCCCGTGGAGGCCGTCTCGGACGACAGCCATTTGCCGCTCACCTACAACGGCACCATCGCGCGTCCGCGCGTGATCATCCCGGTATTCCCGGGCACCAACTGCGAATACGACACCGCGCGCGCCTTCGAGCAGGCGGGTGCTGTGGCCGATATCCTGGTCGTGAACAACCTGACGCCCGCGGCTGTGGCCGAAAGCGCGAAGGCCCTGGTCGCGGCCATCAAGAACAGTCAGATCATCATGCTGCCCGGCGGTTTTTCCGGCGGCGACGAGCCTGACGGCTCTGCGAAGTTTATCACCGCGTTCTTCCGCGCCCCCGAGGTCACTGAAGCCGTGCGCGACCTGCTGTTCAACCGCGACGGCCTGATGCTGGGCATCTGCAATGGTTTCCAGGCGCTGGTGAAGCTGGGCTTGGTGCCTTACGGCGACATCCGCCCGATGGACGATACCTGCCCGACGTTGACGTTCAATACCATCGGCCGCCATCAGAGCCGCTTGGTGCGTACGCGCGTGGCAAGCAACCTGTCGCCGTGGCTTTCGCAGTGCGAAATCGGCGACGTGCATACGGTTGCCATCAGCCATGGCGAGGGCCGCTTCGTGGCGTCGCCCGAGCTTCTGGCCGAGCTGCAGAAGACGGGCCGCATCGTCACGCAGTACGTTGACGAGGCCGGCCAGCCTTCCATGGATTGGGACGTGAACCCCAACGGCAGCGTGATGGCCATCGAGGGCATCACCAGCCCCGACGGCCGCGTGCTGGGCAAGATGGGCCACGTGGAGCGCCGCGGCGACGGCCTGTACAAGAACGTCCCCGGCAACAAGTTCATGCCGCTGTTCGAAAGTGGCGTAGCGTACTTCGCCGACTAACGGGAAGCGCAGCGGGGCAGGAAAGTTTTCTGCCCCGCTTTTGTTTTTTGGGAATGGCGGCCGTTTTGCTTTCCGGAGAAGGCGGCTGTCTCGTTTTGCTTTCAGAGGAAAGAGTGGCGCCCTTCGGGCTCCCTAATGCGGTGCGAGCTAACGCTTCGCATCCACGAAAATGGGTGGTTAATGGGAACATTGCCGCAAGACTTCGTGGGGTTGAAGCGCTAGCTCAGCACGTAATAAGGGCCGCTGAGCGCGATACTCTCTGCGTGCAGGCGGGGTTTGCCCTTGGGAATTCTTCTCGCGCCTGCACTTGGCGGGCTTTGCGGTAAGCTTGACGGCAGACTCAACCGTTTCCCAAAAGGAGCTGCCCGTGATCCCGTTCATTCCCGATGTGGTGCCCAATATCGTCCAAGCGCTGGTGATTGTGCTGGTGTTCTGTTTCACCGCAGGTCAGGTGCTGCGCAAGCATCCGCTGCCGTTCTATATCGGCGCTATTGTGGCCTGCGTGCTCGGCTTTCTTGGGCCCGTGCAGGACAACGTGATTTCCAACACCATCGTGAATATCCTGGCCAGCTGCTATACGGGCGTGGCGATGTACCTGGTCGTCATGTTCGCCGGCGCGCTGCCCAAAAAGTGGGCGGCAACCAAGAAGCTGCTTTCCATCCGCAGCGAGCTCAGCATTCTGGCCGGCATCATCATTGTGGCGCACGTGCTGAAGGTGATCTTCTTCGTGCCGATGAGCTTTACCGCGTATTGGCTGCTCATTTGGAAGTCGGCCGCGCCGATCATGTGGGTGGCGTCGACGCTGGTGGGCGTGCCGTTACTGGTGTGCTTCCTGGTGCCGTGGATCATGTCGTTTCCCAAAGTGCGCGCCGGCATGGAATTCAAGAAGTGGAAGAAATGGCAGCGCTTGGCGTACCCGTTCATGGCGCTGTTGGTGATTCAGGGCATCTTGCTGTCGGTCGGCCACGCCGTCTACGTTGGCCCGACCGAGGCCCGCTATGTTGGCTACATGGTGAACGGCGTGACGTACGCCATCATCGGCATCGTGTACCTAGTGTTGAAGATTGTCCAGGTGATGGGCAAGAAACGCAAACAGGCAGCTCGCGCGGAGGCTCAGGAATAAAATAAGTGTCGCGCCTATCGGCGCTCTCAATAACGGGCCGAGCTTTCACTCGACCCCACGAAACTTTGTTGTCTGGTTTGCCGTTTCTGCAATGTTTCGTGGGTGCGAGCGAAAGCTCGCACCGTATTAGGAAGCGCCGTAAGGCGCGACGCATATTTCACTGTAAACCGAACGGGGCGGAGCACCTGGGGTGCCCCGCCCCGCAATCGTTAGCTGCAGCTAGTTCCTGCCGGCAAGTTTTTCGATCGAGGTCAGGTTCTCCATCGTGGCGCGTACGATGTCCGAACGCGAAAGCGAACCGACCAGGGCGCCCTGCGCGTTCACGACCGGCATCTTCTTGATGCGCTTGTTGGCCATCACGCGGCAGGCTTCCTCCAGCTCAGAACCCGTTTGCACGGCGACGGTGTTCTTGGTGGCGATGCGCATGACGTTCAGGTCGATCAGGTCGGCCACGCGCTCGACGAAGCTCTCGTCGTCCTGAATGCGATAGAGCATGTTGGTCGTGTCCAGAATAGCGGCGTCGCTGCGGCCGATGTACTTCATGATGTCGCCATCGGAAATAAAGCCGACGACCTTCTTGCTCGCATCGACCACAGGCACGCCCGAGGTCTTCTTGTCGGCCAGAATCTGCGCGACCTCGCGGATGGTCGCGGTGTCCTGCACGTAGTACGGGTCGCGGTTCATGGCCAGGTCAACCGGAATGCTCTCATCAGCCGAGGTGGGGAAGTGCGTGGGCGCGGCGGCACCGGCGGCGGCAGCAGCACCGGCATCGGCGGCAGCCCCAGCCCCAGCCCCAGCAGCGGCCCCAGCCTTCTTATCCTTCACCACGGCGATAACGATGATCAGCACGATCACCATCAGCAGCGCGGTGAACGCGAATGCGATGCGGTCGCCGGTCATCGTCTGTTCGGCGGCTTCCATCGTGGGGAACAAAAACGCGCTGGTGGCGGAAAGCGAAACCAAAATGGCGGTGCCCAGCGACGCGCCCACCTGGTTCGTCGTGTTCTGCAACGAGTTCGCGTGCTGGATGACGCGGTTGTCAAGCGAGTTCAAGCCCCATGTGTTCAGCGGCGTCATGATGGCCTGCATGCCGATGCCCAGCAGCGTGTACACCAAGATGATGTACACCAGCGAAGAATCAAGTTGGAACCCGACCAGGCCGCATCCGCCGATGGCCGCAACCACAGCAGCCGGGATGATCACCTTGCGAGGGCCCAGCTTGTCGAACATGTTGCCCGCAACGTAGCCGAAGATAGCGCCGAGCACTGCGCCCGGCAGCATGATGAGGCCAGTTCCCAGGGCCGAAATACCCATGAGGTTCTGCAGGTAGATGGGCAGCAGCACGCCGATGCCCACAAGGGCGGCTTGCAGCATGGCCACGATGATGACGGCGGTGCGGTAGTTGCGGGTTTTCAGCACGGTCACGTTCAGCAGCGGAACGTCAAGCTTAAGCTGCCTGCGCACGAACAGCGCCAACAGCACGATGCCTACGACAATCAGCGCAACGCACAGCGCGGTGTTGGCCGATTTCGTGATGGTGGCCAGGCCGTACAGCAGCGCCAGCAGGCCGAACAGGCACAGCAGCACCGAGGGCACGTCGAAGGTGGTCGGCTCGAATTCGCCGTAGCTCTTCAGGAACAGGCAGGCGCACGCCACGATGATGACAGCCAGCACGAACACGGCGACGAACAGCGCACGCCAGCCGATGGAGTCGACCAGCAGGCCCGAAATGGAGGGGCCGACCGCCGGTGCGAAGCCGATGATCAGCGACACGATGCCCATGGCCTGGCCGCGCTTCTCGCGCGGGAAGATGATCAGCACGACGGTGAACACCATCGGCATGACCACGCCGCAGGCCGCGGCCTGGAACACACGCCCAAGAAGCAGCACGCCGAACACCGGTGCCAACGCCGCGCAAAGCGATCCGATGGCGAACAGCGACAGGCCGAAAATGAACAGCTTGCGGGTGGGGAATCGCCCGACCAAGTAGGCCGAAAGCGGGATGATAATGGCTTCCATCAGGGAATATCCGGACGTCAGCCACTGGACGGTGGAAGCGTCGACGGCCAGGTCGGCCATGATGGAGGGGTATGCGGGGGAAAGCAGCGTCTGGTTCAGCACGGCTAGCGTGGCGCCGGCGATCAGAACCACGACGATGCGCATTTGTTCGCGGGTCAAGCCCATGATTTCGCGTTCCTTTCTGTGATGGAGGGTGCACAGGGCCAGCGCACGGCAATGCGTGCGTTTTGGCGCCTGGGCGCAAATATGTTGGTTGGTTTAGTGTTCCAGCTCGTTCAGCTTGCGGAAGGCGGCGAACCCATCGAGCACTTGCTGCTGCAGCGCCTCGGTTTCGTCATCGTCACCGCCGAAGAGCTTCGAAAACTCTTCGTCTATCTGCTCGGATACCTTGCGGCCCTTCGCGGTCAGATACATGCGGAACGACCGTTTGTCGGTTGGGTCTTGCCGGCGTTCTATGAAGCCGGCATCTTCGAGCGAGCGTGCGAGCGGGGTGAAATTCGACGGCTTGACCAGCACGTGGTCGGCAAGCTGACGAATAGGTTGCCCGTCTTCCGAACGCAATTCGCCGAGCAGGTGGACTTGTACGTGGGTGAGCCCGTGCTTTTCGATGACATCGGAAAGCGACGCGCGGATGGAAATGTTCATGTAGCGCGTCTCTTCGAACAAAGTGCGGCAGAAAACGAGTCTGTTCATCGGTTGTTTCATCTCCTTACTAGCAGTAACAGGATAACGCCCCAAAGCGCAGGGCGCATCGACCTTTCTTTCGTGCGGTGCATATAGTAATGAAATATAATTATAAAGTAGAAGTAGCAAGCGGGATTCTTCACACAACGTTGACATTGCAGGCCGGGCGGCGGCAGAGAAAGGGCATGCCGTTTGCGCCGGGCAAATGGTGCGTCGCGCCTATCGGCGCTTCCTGATACGGGTTGAGCTTTCGCTCAACTCCACGAAATCTTGTAGTGGGCGTTTCCGCATCAGCAAGATTTTCGTGGGTGCGAAGCGTTAGCTCTCGCAGTATTAGGAAGCCCGAAGGGCGACGCTCTTTTTCGCGGGGGGCGGCGGCAGATAGCGGGGCGGCCTCCTGGCGCCGTCGCAATCGTAGGCGTTCGGCAGACTTTATTCCCCATTTGTCCACTTCGGGATACATTCTGCTATATTCTTCAGCGGTAACAATGTCGAGAGGTTTGCATGCGCTCCAGAATTTTCCAGATTGTGCAACGTGCCCGCAAGGGGGACCACGCTAGCCGTGCTTACGACCTGTTCGTCGTGTTCATCGCGTTTGCCAGTATTGTGCCGACGCTGTTCCATGCCGATGTGCTGCCCGAAACCGGTCAGTTTATCGTCAACGGAATCGACCTGGTCACCGTCTACATTTTGGCGTTCGACTACATTCTGCGTTGGACCACGCACGACCTGAAGGAAGGCCGCCCCGGCGACTGGAAGGCATTCGTGCGCTACCCGTTCACGGTTACCGCCATCGTCGACTTGCTGGCCATTTTGCCGTCGCTGAACGTGCTGCCGGCGGGTTTTTTGTTCCTGCGCGTGCTGCGAATCTTCCGCGTGTTCCGCTATTCGCGCCATCTTTCCATCATCTCGAACGTGTTTTACCAGGAACGTCGCACGCTCGGCCTGATCATGATTCTGGCGTGCCTGTACATTTTCATCACGTCGCTGATCATGTTCACGCTGGAAGCCGACACGTTTACCGACTTCGTGGATGCGCTGTACTGGGGCACCATCACGCTGACCACCATCGGCTTCGGCGACATTCACCCGCTAACCGACGTCGGGCGCGTGATCACATCCATTTCTTCGCTGTTCGGCATTTTCGTGCTGGCGCTGCCTGCGGGCATCATGACCGGCAGCTTCTTGAAACAACTGCAGCTGCGCAGCGACGACGAGAAGGGCTACTATTCTCAAACGTTCGTCGGCAACATCGATTGGAAGTTCTTCCTGATGACGCCGAGCCGGGTGAAGGCGTTCTTCGCCCGCAACCCGAAGGTTCGCCTGTATCTGGCGTTCATCTTCTTCGGTGTGGGGCTTGACCTGCTGCTTTGCGCTATCTGCTCTGAGGGTTTCTGGCAGCCCATTTGGCTGGACACGGCGGGTACGGCCATTGTGGCCTGCGCGCTCGATCCGGCGGCGGGCATTATCGTCGCGTATCTGAACAACCTGTTCTTGGCCGTGTACACCGGCAATTCGGGCAACCTGCTCTACATCGGGCAGAGCGCCATCGTGGCGCTGGCGTACGCGCGCTTCATGCGCATCGACGAGAACGGCCGCTGCTCGCACAAGCAGGTGGGGCAGCTGATGTTCTACGTGATTATCGTGCAGGCCGCGCTTTCGTTTGCGCTGGCGTTGCTGCTCAACGGCGGCAGCCTGATCACCATTTTCATGCAGTACTACCAGTCCACGCTGATGGAATGGGGCGTTCCTTTCTATCCGGCCACGTTCTTGGCGCTGGTGATCGACCGTTTCTTCGACTCCATCGGCGTGTTCCTTGTGGTCGAGTTCTTCCGCCATTTGATGAAGAACCCGAAGCGAAATCCGCGTCGTTGGCTGGCTGACCGCGGGCTTACCGAGGTGGAGGACCTGTCGCAGTACGCCACCACCAAGGGTAAGAACCTTGCGTCGCGCCTGGACGCGGCCGACGCGGCGGGTCGGACTTACAGCGCCGATGCGGACGATTACTGGCCGGACACCACTTGGAACGACAAGGGTCCCACGCAGGCCAAGGTAATAAGCGCCGTGGGCATGCTTGAGGCGCGGGCCGCCGTCGCACCGCCGGAGGACGCGGAGCGCTATAAGGCCGCGGTAACCGCGCTGAAGCTGATGAACAACAACGAACTGTCCAGCGAACAGGAATACGCGCGCCTGTTCGAAGCGCTGGAGTTCGGTCGCGTCGGCGACGAGGAGGCTGGCGGGCAGAGTGCCGATGGGGCTGTGAATCCTGACTCCGTAGCCAGCGACGACGCGCTTGCGTCGGCTGAGGACTAATCTGCCGCGCTTCGCGCTCTCTAATGCGGGTTGGGCTTTCGTTCAATTCCACGAAACATTGCAGGAGCCCATACCTTCAAGTGCAAGATTTTCGTGGGTGCGAAGCGTTAGCTCGCACCGCATTAGGCAGCTCGCGAAGCGGGCGTCACGCTCTTGTTGCCGAGCGGTCAAGCCCCGCTAGTGGGATAGGGGGCTGTCACTCGTCCCGGTCCCCGTTCCGCTTTCCAAACTGTTGAACAGGTAAAACACCCCACAATCACCAACGCCTCACCAACACTTGGTGAGGCGTTATTCTTGTGTTTCACCCATTTTCAAATCGCCAATGAACAGGCGAGCCCCGTTTGCTATTTCACCACATAGCGGGTGTTTTGAGCCCCTGATGCGCCCCGTAGTATCGGTGCTGCGCAATGGCAGACGAGGGCACTGCGCAAGGAGGGGTTTTCTTATGACGAATGAAGAGGCGATCAAAGTGGTTGGCGCTGCAGGGGCGACGGCCAGCGCCGCAGAGGCTGCGGAGGCTGCAACCGAAAACGCGCCCGCGCAAACTGCGGCAGCGAAGGCACTTGGCGACCGCTTGCGTGTCGAGCGCGCGCTGACGGCGAACCATGCGAACACGTTACCCATGCTCGAGATTCTGCGCGCTTGCGCAGCCAATGAGCCGCGCCCATATCGTGATGTTGAGAAAGACGTCTACGATCTTCCTATCATGGCGTTGAGCCACCAGAATGCGCACACGCTGTCGTTGCTTCTGGTCGATTGCGGTGCGCTTGAGAAGATTCCGGTCGAAGAAGATGCGATCGTCGAAGATTCGGCCGCAGCGGAAGACGCTGGCGCCGCCGATGCCGCAACGAATTCCAATTCCAATTCGAACCCCGATACAAATTTAGACCCCGAGGATCTCGAAGATCAGCCGGTTGATTACCTGCTCGGCATCACGCCCGCAGGTGCGGCCGCGCTCGATACCTTCGAGCCCACCAAGCGCTATCAGCGCATGATGGCGGGCGAGCCCGCATCGTATCGCGAGGTCTACCGCAAAGTTCTGTCTCTGTGCGAACAGGGCATGCGCGTGGACGACATCGAGGACAGCTTGACCTCCATGCCGCAGATGCGCACGCCGAAAACCGTCTATGCCGGTCATTTTGTGTCCAACTTGGAAACCGTAAACGGCATCGAATGGGACGACGCGCAGGGCATTTGGAAAACCACCCCACACGGCCGAATCATGGCCACCCTGTAGCAGGCACCCGGGCCGCTACCTCAACTCCCCCTCTCTCCGGTGGCCCGGGCCTGCAGATTCAGCCGATGCCCGTTTGGCGTTGGCAACACTGTTTTTCTCGCGAACATCGCAGCGCGGCGTGGTCCCGGTCCGGAACGGGATGGCAAGCGGAGCTGTTCGCTAGAGGGAAATTCACGAGGACAAGCAAAACGAACGAGGAGGAGCGAAGACACATGACGAACACATCGATAACCCGTCGCAGTTTCGTCAAGGCAGCTGGCGCTCTTGGCGCTGCCGCAGGCTTGGGAATCCATGCTTCCGGCAGTTTCGTCAAGGCCGATCCGGCTTATGCCGAAACCGCTGGCGAGGAGAAGATCTACAAGAGCTCTTGTCGCGCCTGCATCGCCGCCTGCGCCGTGCTAGTGCATGTGCGCGACGGTCGCGTGGTGCGCATTGAGGGCAACCCCGAAAGCCCCATGAGCATGGGCGGCGTTTGCGCCAAGGGCCTATCCGGCATCCAAGCGCTGTACAACCCCATGCGCAACAAGTATCCCATGAAGCGCGTCGGCGAGCGCGGCACGAACAATTGGGAGCGCATGACCTGGGACGACGCCCTGACCGAAATCTGCACTGAAATCAACCGCGTATCCAACAAGTACGGCAGCGAGGCCATCAGCGTGTCGACCGGTGGTGGCGGCAACCCCCACTTTTCCAACGTCAAGCGTTTCGGCGAGGCCATCAACACGCCGAACGTTTGGGAGCCGGGCTGCTCGCAGTGCTACCTGCCGCGTATGGCCGCATCTATCCTGGCGTACGGTGCTGGCAAGCCGAACAACCTGAGTTTCTCGGATTCCAACGGCTGGGATTTCTACTTCGACGACTGCAAGGTGACTACGCTAGTGCTGTGGGGCACCGACCCGTCGAATTCCTCGGTCGCGACTGGTGGCCGCTGCCTGGCCGAGCTGCGCGCCCGTCCGCAGGGCCTGAAGTCCGTGGTCATCGACCCGCGTTTCACGCTCGATGCCAGCAAGGCCGACGTGTGGCTCCCTATTCGACCTGGCACTGACGTGGCGCTGCTTCTGGCGTGGACTCGTTGGATCATTGAGAAGAAGCGCTACGACGAAACGTTCTGCAAGACCTGGACGAACATGCCGTACCTGATCAACCCCAACACGCGCCTGACGTTGAAGGCGACTGAGGCCGGTCTTGAGGGCACCGATAAGGACTATGTGGTGTGGGACGCTAAGACCAACCAGGCGGTCGTCGTTAGCGAGTTCCCGATGAACACCGACGTTGACCCCGAGCTGTTCGGCACGCATACCGTTAACGGCCTTGAGTGCAAGACTGGCGGTCAGCATCTGAAGGAAAGCTGCGAGGAATGGACGCTCGAAAAGGCGGCCGAGATCTGCTGGCTCGATAAGGACCAGATCGAGAAGGCGCTTGAAATTTACACCGACCCCGAGGGTCAATCCGCCATCATGCAGGGCGTGGCCATCGACCAGTACCCGCAGTCTCAGCAGTCCGCACTTGGCGCACTGAATCTGGAATTCCTGATGGGCAACGTGGAGAAGCCCGGAGCTATGCTGCAGAAGTTCGCCAGCGCCCCCTGCAAGGACCAGTTAGGCAACACGCCACGCTTGTTGAAGGAGTCGAAGGTGCGCAAGCGCGCCGGCTACCTGGAGCACAAGGGCCTTATCTGCTGGGATATGGCTCACATTCCCAGCGTCCTGCGCTGCATGGAGTACGGCGACCCCTACCAGATCCACATGTGGATCGAGCGTTCGGGCAACAAACATGTCGTCCTGGGCAACTCCAGTTGCCTGGACACCGTGGTGCCGCACCTGGACACGGTGGTGCACATTTTCCTGTATCCGACGGCGTTCTCCGTCATGTGTGCCGATTACCTGCTACCCTGCACGGAATGGCTCGAGACCAATCTGCCCATCCCGCAGCTCAACACCATCGTCATGCGCCAGGCGGTCACCCACCTGTTTGAAACGGTGGAAGAGGGCATCATCTGGACGCAGATCGTGCAGAAGTGTGCCGAGCTCGGCAATACGCATTGCGCGAAGGCCTTTGACAAGGAAGCCTGCCACACCACGCCGTTCTACAAGAACGAGTACGAGAAGCAGATTCAGCATCTGAACAAGTTGAATATGACCTGGGCAGAAGCTTGCGAACAGGGTGTCATCAAGTGGGCCGAGCCCGAGGAATACCGCACGTACTACACCTATCTGAAGGATGATGGCACCGGCAAGCCCAAGGGCTTCGGCACCCCGTCGAAGAAGCTTGAGGTGTACTGCGAGTCCAATATCATCTTGGGCCGCACCGGCTATCCTTGGGCGTCCTGCGACGAGTATGCGCACTTGGAGCTCGAGCCCGCATCGAAGGATTACGAGCCGCTTGCGTACTACGAGGAGCCGGCCGAAAGCCCGCTCACGGACAAGGAATACCCGTTGGTTCTGACCGAGGGCCGCTTGCCTATGTACCACCACGGCACGCTGCGTAATATTCCGTGGCTGCGTGAGATCTATCCCGTGCCCGAGTGCTGGATTCACCCCGACGATGCCGAGAAGTACGGCATCACCGACGGCGAATGGATCAACATCGAAAGCCGCCGCGGCAAGACGCATGGCAAGGCGCGCGTGACCACCTGCATTGCGAAGGGCGTTGTGTACCAGGAGCGTTTCTGGGCACCCGAGCTGCTTGATTCCGAGCATCCGGATCAGTCCTACAAGGTTATGAACATCAACGTGCTGACGAAGAACGACCCGCCCTACAACCCGGAATACGGCACGTACACGCTGCGCGGCTTCCAGGTGAAGGTGAGCCCGAGCAACGACGCCATCCTGAACGAAGTGTGGACCGAGCCCGAGCAGTTCGAGCCTTGGCTGCCTGAGCCGACGGACCCGACCGATGACGTCTTCGCGTACGGCACGCCGTCGAACTAAGGAGTTGGAATCATGTCACATTACTGCATTGTCGTGAATCTCGACCGCTGCACCGGCTGCTTCGGCTGCGAAATCGCCTGCAAGATGGAGAATAACGTCGCGCTGGGTCAGCGTTGGAGCAAGGTGTTCACCGTTGGCCCCGTCGGCGAGTACCCGAACATGACGCGTTATGCGCTGCCGACCATGTGCCAGCAGTGCAAGGACGCCCCCTGTGTCAATGTGTGTCCGACCGCCGCAAGCTATCGTGACCCGAACTCGAACATCGTGCTGGTTGACAAAGAGAAGTGCATCGGCTGCAAATACTGCATGATGGCCTGCCCATATGGCGTGCGCAGCTGGAACAAGACGGAGAAATGCGTCGAGAAGTGTACCCTGTGCGGCCAGCTGACCAGTGCCGGCAAGCTTCCGGCCTGCGTGAAAAGCTGCGCTGCTGGCGCCCGCTTTTACGGCGATTTGGACGACCCGGAATCCGACGTGTCCAAGGAGCTGGCGAAGTACGATTCCTCGGCTATCCACACGCTGGAGGACCAGGGCAACGGCCCGAGCACGCATTACATTCTGAGCACATCGATCGGCGAGTGGCAGCAGCGCGTTACCCCGCGCAAGACCCCGCAGACCGCGGCGTACCCCGCGGCGGAATAGGAAGGGAGTATCACTATGGAAATCCAATGGTCGCTCGTCCTGTTCACGGCCATATCCGGGGCCGGAGCATGGATGTTCGCCTTCATCGGTTTGAACGAGTTTCTGCAGAAGGCGAAAAACAGCAAAGCTCTGATGGTCGGCTGCGTCATATCGGCTGTGCTTTTGGCACTGGGAGGATTGGCTTCGGTCACGCATCTGTCTCACGTGGACCATGTGCTGTGGGTTCTGCAACATCCTGCGCCCGGCATCTTCGTGGAAGCGCTGCTTATCGGTGTCGACGCCGTATTGGCGATTATCTTCTTCCTGCTGGTCAAGCGCGAGGCTTCCGCTACCGCTCGTAAGGTTATCGCCGTGCTTGCAATTGCCATGGGGCCCATCTTCACTTATTCGTGCGGTTCTTCTTACATGATGGGTTCGCAGCTTGCGTGGAATACCATCACGCTTCCGCTCGGGTATTTGGGCACGGCCATCCCGGCCGGTGCCGCAGCCTGGATGCTGCTGGGGTCGTACTTTAAGGAGTCCGACGAGCAGCATAAGGTCGCCGCGACCGAGCTTATCGTCGGCGGCGTGGTGTCGCTGGTGCTGGGCGCCGCTTATGGCTTGGCGTCGGGTGCCGCAACCACGCAGGCTCCGCTGTTCTGGGGTGGCGTCATCTTGGTCGGCTCCGTCGCTCCCATCGTTTGCGGCATTGTCGCGCGTAGCAACGTCAAGCAGATTTTCAACATGGGTATCGCTGGTTTGATCTGCGGTTTCGCGGGTTCTGTTTCATATCGCGTGCTTATGTGGACGGCGTCGGTCGTGCTGATGTCGCTGTTCGGCGAAACTATCTAGAAGAGTAAATAAACTGAAGTAAGTGAGAATTAAGAGGAAGGCAAGATAATGGAACAGGAATTCGTTGAAAGCGTTATCGAGGTTGACAAGGCTCGCGCCGAATTCGCCCGCTTTTTGGCGAGCCTGTTCCTGTACGAGCTTACCGACGAGCAGGTGGAAAGCCTGGCGCACATGAAGTTTGAGCGCGATGGCTCGAAAATGGCGGAAGGCTACGCGCAGATCGTCGAGTACCTGCGCCACCGCAATCGTGCGACGCGCCAGGAGCTCGCCGTCGATTACGCGCACACGTTTTTGGGCGCGGGTACGTACGACCATGTGCTCGCCCCGCCGTACGAGTCGGTGTTCACCAGCAAGCAACGCCTGCTGATGCAGGTTGCCCGCGATGGCGCGCTCGCCTACTACCGTTCCGAGGAGCTTGACCTTCCTGCGGATAACACCACGCCGGAAGACCATTTGGGCTTCGAATTGCAGTTTGTTGCCACGATGATCGAACGCGCCGATGAGGCATTGGTCGCCGGTGACGAAGAGCGTTTTCGCGAGCTCGTTGCCAAGCAGCGCAGCTTCCTGAAGTACCACCAGGAGAATTGGCTGCCTGCATTTTGCGATGCCATCGATCAGTACACCAAGACCGATTTTTACAAGGGTGTGGCGAATTTGGTCCGCGGTTACCTGGAAATCGAGCGCGGTGTACTTGATGAGATGGCTGACGAGCTGAAGCTTGACGACGAGGTCGAGATTCGGAGCCCGTGGATGGATGACGACGAGGAGCCCGTGTATGTCGCGTAAAGACGAGCAGGGCGCAGCTGCGCCGGGAAACGGCCAGGCGGTTGCGCCGGCAGGCGAATCCGCTGATGCCGCTAAAGCCGGCTCCGCTTCCTCTGGCAGCGTGACGCGCCGGGCGTTCGTGGGGCTTGTCGCCGCGACAGCCGGTTGTGCCGCGCTCGGCGGCGTAGGCGTTGCCTTCGCCGGCGACGAGCACCTGTTACGCCCGCCCGGAGGCCAGGACGAGACGGCTTTCCGCGCGGCGTGCTTGAAGTGCGATCGATGCCGAAGCGTTTGCCCGACGGGCGCGATTTCGGTCGCGAGCGTGTCCGATGGTTTCCTTCAGGCGCGCACGCCGACGATGAACTTCCATCGTGGTTACTGCGATTTCTGCGGCAAGTGCCAAGAGGTTTGCGCGACCGGCGCGCTCGGCGCGTTCGACCCCTGGTCGGACAAGATGGGCGTGGCGATCGTGCAGCGCGACCGTTGCCTGGCGTATTCGCAGGGCTGCGAGAATTGCAAGGAATCTTGCGACTACGGCGCGCTTACGTTCGATTCAGCCCGCCATCCGGTTATCGACGGCGACCTGTGCAATGGCTGCGGCGCCTGCGAGAACGACTGCGCCGCTTTGGTGTACGGCACGTTTTCCGGCGGCACGCGCCGCGGTATCGTCGTCGTCGACGAGTCGTCGTGGCGCCAGATCGGCGCGACGCTGGTGAATGGAGAGGGGGCGTAAGGCAGCATGGCGAAGAATTCGAAGAAAATGAAGCCCGCGAACAAGCGAACGCTCGTTGCGCTTGCCGTGATCGTTTTCGTGTGCGTTGGCCTGGCTTTCCATACCGGAACGGGTACGCTTTCTATGGCCGGCATTTCAAGCGTTGCCGCCCTGTGTCCGCTTGGTGCCGTCGAGGCCGCCATTGCTTCGCGCACCATCGTGCCGGCCGGGGTCATCGGCCTTGTCATCGTGGTGGTGCTGGTGCTTCTGGTTGGCCGCGCGTTTTGCGGCTGGGCGTGTCCGATGAGCTTGCTGCGCAGGCTCTTTGGCGTGAAAAGCCCACATGAGAAGCGCGTTGCCGCAGCTCGCAAGGTTCGTCGGGCTAAGGCCGGCGAAGGCGGTGGGGCTGGCGAAGTTTCCGATGCGCCGGACGCGTCGACCGTGTCTGATGCAGCACTGGCGAGCCAATTCGTGCTGAGCGAGCGGGCTGTGTCGTCGGTACCAGCGGACTCGAGCAAGCCCGCTAAGCACGATTACGACGCCCCCGACCCGAATCGCGGAGGCGTGGGCGATTCCCGCATGTGGGTGCTCGGCGGTGCGCTGCTCTCGACCGCCGCCTTCGGCTTCCCGGTGTTTTGCCTGGTGTGTCCCGTCGGCCTGACGTTCGCCATCATCATCTGCTTATGGCGCGTGTTCCAGTTCGGCGAAGCTACGCTTTCCCTTCTGGTGTTCCCGGTCATTTTGATTATCGAAGTGGTGGTGCTTCGCGGGTGGTGCCACACGTTGTGCCCGCTCGGGGCGCTGATGGGCCTTATTGCCCGCGGGAACAAGACGTTCCGCGCGAAGCTTGACGC
>CAVBPP010000025.1:0-5960 GCA_963597295.1 Paratractidigestivibacter sp.
GTTCGGTGTGGGCATCCAGCTCGCGCTCGGCCGCGGCTCCGACGCCGCAGCCACCGCGCTCGACTGGATGAGCCTGGTCGGCACAGGATATATCGACCTGCTGAAGATGCTCGTGATGCCGCTCGTGTTCGTGGCCATCGTCGGCGCCTTCACCCGCACCAACGCCACGGAGAACCTGGGCAAGATCGGCGTGAGCGTGCTGGTGGTGCTGCTCGGCACCGTGGCTATCGCCGCGCTGTTCGGCTGGGCGACCATTGCGCTTTCGGGCCTGGCGGGCGCCGACTTCACGCAGGGCACCGTCGACGCGTCCAAGCTTGAAACGCTGCAGACGCGCCAAGACAAGGTGGCTGACACCACCATCCCGCAGACCATCCTGTCGATGATCCCCACTAACGTGTTCTCCGACTTGGCCGGCACGCGTTCCACCTCTACCATCGCCGTCGTCGTGTTCTCGGCTATCGTGGGCCTGGCGTACCTGAAGCTGCGCAACCGCGACTCCGAGCAGGCCGAATTCTTCCGCAAGCTCATCGATACGCTGTACGGCATCGTCATGTGCATCGTGAAGATGGTCGTGGGCCTTACCCCCTACGGTGTGCTGGCGCTCATCGCCAATGTCATGGCCACGTCCAACTTCGCGTCCATCCTTGACCTGGGCAAGTTCATCATCTTCAGCTATGTGGCCATCATCGCGATGTTCTGCGTGCACTTGGTCATCCTGGCCTTGAACCGCGTGAACCCTGCCATTTACCTGCGCAAAGCGTTCCCGGTCCTGTCGTTTGCCTTCGTGTCGCGCACCTCTGCCGGCGCGCTGCCCATGAACATCCAGACGCAGTCCAAGGCGCTCGGCGTTGACGACGCCACGGCGAACTTTGCGGCAAGCTTCGGCATGTCCATCGGCCAGAACGGCTGCGCGGGCATCTACCCGGCCATGATGGCTACGCTCATCGCGCCGACCGTCGGCATCAACGTGTTCGACCCCACCTGGGTTGTCGGCCTTATTGCCATCGTCGTCATCAGCTCGTTCGGCGTGGCGGGCGTCGGCGGCGGCGCCACCTTCGCGAGCCTCATCGTGCTGGGAACCATGGGCCTTCCCATCGAGATCGTCGGCCTCATGGCCTCGGTCGAGCCGCTCATCGACATGGGCCGCACCGCGCTCAACGTCAGCGACTCCATGGTCGCGGGCGTCACCTCGTCGAACTTCACCGGCGGGTTGAACCGCGAGATTCTGAACGACCCCAAGGCCATCGTCTCGGGCGATGCGACCGAGAAGGCTGCATAACGCGCCCGCGCCACACGCAACGTAAACACTGTTACGTGGAAATAGTAACGAACGGCCGTCCTCTGGGCGGCCGTTGCCGTTTTCGGGTAGAATAAGGCAGCTAAACGAAAACGATTACGGAGGTTGCCTCATGGCCGAAGAATACCGTTACAAGCGTGTGCTGCTGAAACTCTCGGGCGAAGCGCTCGCGGGCGATTTGGGTTACGGCATCGACCCGAAGGTCGTCGATTCGCTGGCCGATGAAATCGCCGAGGTCGTTCACGACGGCGTGCAGCTTGCGGTCGTCGTCGGCGGCGGCAACATCTTCCGCGGCGTGTCCGGCGCCACCGAGGGCATGGACCGCGCGCAGGCCGACTACATCGGCATGCTGGCCACGGTCATGAACGCGCTCGCCTTGCAGGACGCCTTCGAGCGCCACGGCATCTTCAGCCGCGTGCAGAGCGCCATCAACATGCAGGAAGTTTCCGAGCCCTACATCCGTCGTCGCGCCCTTCGCCATATGGAAAAGGGCCGCGTGGTCATCCTGGCCGCCGGCACGGGCAACCCGTACTTCACCACCGACACCACCGCCGCGCTGCGCGCCTGCGAGCTTGACGTGGACGTGCTGATGAAGGCCACCAAGGTGGACGGCGTGTACGATTCCGACCCGAAGAAGAACCCAGACGCGAAGCGCTACGACCGCATCAGCTACATGGACGTGCTGTCGCAGGGTCTGAACGTCATGGATTCCACGGCCACCAGCCTTTGCATGGACAACAACGTGCCGATGATCGTGTTCGATCTGACGAGCCAGGGCAACATCGCCCGCGCGCTGAAGGGCGAGGCCGTCGGCACCACCGTCGAATAGTTTTACTCGCGTAGGCCCGCGCCTGCGCTGAAAGGAAGGAAGCCCGATGATCGACGAGATCATGCTTGAAACCGAGGAGAAGATGCAGCGCTCCATCGACAGCCTGCACACCGCTTTCTCCACCGTGCGCACCGGCCGCGCGAACGCGATGGTGCTCGACCGCATCAAGGTCGACTACTACGGCGTGCCCACGCCCATCAACCAGATGGCCGGCATCAAAACGCCCGACGCCCACATGCTTGTCATCGAGCCGTGGGACAAGGGTGTGCTTTCCGCCATCGAACACGCCATTCTTGAAAGCGACCTTGGCGTGACGCCGAACAACGACGGCTCCATCATCCGCCTGCCGTTCCCGGCGCTCACCGAGGATCGCCGCCGCGAGCTGGTGAAGCAGTGCAAGGAATACGCCGAGGAAGCCCGCGTGGCCGTGCGCAACGCCCGCCGCGACGGCAATTCCAACGTGGCCAAGCTGGTCAAGGAAGAGAACCTTCCCGAGGACGAGCAGCGCCGCGCCGAGGCCGACATTCAGAAGCTCACCGACAAGTACGTTGCGGAAGTTGACGCTGCCTTCAAGAAGAAGGAAGCGGAAGTGATGGAGATCTAATTCGGCGATGCCGAGTTAGGTTTCCGAAGCCGGCAGTGAATAGCTGCCGGCTTCTCGCATATCACGGGGGACATTGATGAACAAGACGCTCGACTACATATTCCCGAACCCGCCCGAGGGGCTTGACCCCGCATGCCTGAATCAAGAGGGCATCCCGCAGCATATTGCGGTCATCATGGACGGTAACGGCCGCTGGGCGAAGAAGCGCGCGCTCAATCGCTTGAAGGGGCATCGCGCCGGCATCGAGGCCGTGCGCGAGACCATTCGCTGCGCTTCCGACATGGGCGTGAAATACCTGACCATCTACTCGTTTTCCACGGAAAATTGGAAGCGTCCGCAGGACGAGGTTGTGGGTCTGATGGACCTGTTCGCCAAGACCATGCTGGCCGAGGTGGACGGGCTGCACGAGGAAAACGTGGTCGTGCGCACCATCGGCGACCTGTCGGCTTTGCCCGCCGAGACGCGCGATGCCTTTGACGAGGCGTGGAACAAGACGCGCAACAACACGGGTATGACCTTGGTGGTTGCCGTGAACTACGGCTCGCGTCAGGAAATCATGCACGCGGCTGAGGCTGCCGCCCGTCGCGCCGTCGCGCGCGCCGCCGCCGGCGAGAACCCCGACGTGGCGCTGACCGAGGAAGAGTTCGAGCGCGGCCTGTACACGGCCGATATCCCCGACCCCGAAATGGTTATCCGCACATCCGGCGAGGTGCGCCTTTCGAACTTCCTGCTGTGGCAGGTTGCGTATTCCGAGTTCGTGGTCACCGATGTGCTGTGGCCCGACTTCGACCGCTATGAGCTGCTGCGTTGCGTGCTGGAGTTCCAGAAGCGCGACCGCAGGTTTGGGGCGGTGAAATAGCTTTTGTCGCAGCAGATGCGCGAACAGATCGATTTGATGGAAGCCGGCTCGCTGACAGAGCAGGCTGGGCGAGCTTCGGCTGATGGCGAGCGCGGCGGCGCGGCGGAGGTTGGCTCGGCGGCCGACGGTCCGGCGAAGGCTGGCGCGGTGGCTGGCGGTCCGGCGGCGTCCGCCTCTGCCCCCGCTTCCGCGAACGATGCTGCGGCAGACGACCGCACGCGCGGCGAGCGCATCAAGGACTTCGCCTACGCCAAAACCCCGCAGAAGTTTAAAAACGCATCTGACCTGCAAATTCGCTTCCGCACCGGTTTCCTTTACGTTGCATTTTCCGTGCTGTGCATCCTGCTGAGCAAATGGACCACGTTGGCGCTTCTGTGCGCGACGGCCGGCATGTGCGCCGGCGAGTTCTACTATATGTTGCGTGCCGACGCGAAGCTTCCCAACGAGATGCTCGGCATCATCGCCGCGGTGCTGTACCCGGCAAGCGTGTTCTTCTTCGGGTTCTCCGGTGCCTTCGTGGTGACGTTAGGCCTGCTGTTGGCGCTGCTGGTATGGTACGTGTTTTGGATGCGCGCCCGTGTGCCCGACGTCGGCGTCAGCTTTTTCGGCGCCGCGTACTGCGGCATGCTCCTGTGCGGGCTGGTGGTCGTTCGCCAGGCGCTGCCCGATCCGTGGGGCGGCGTTTTGGTGCTCGGTATCTTCATGAGCGTGTGGGCAAACGATTCGTTCGCATATTTGGCTGGCAGCAAGTTCGGCAAGCATAAACTTGCGCCGCGCGTTTCGCCGAAGAAAAGCTGGGAGGGCTTCATTGCCGGACTTATCGCATCGGCGGCGTTCTGGTGCCTGTTCACGCTTATTCCCGGGGTGAACCTGAGCATTCCTCAGGCTGCGCTGTTCGGCCTGATCAGCGGCTTGGCCGGCGTGCTGGGCGATTTGGCTGAAAGCCGCATCAAGCGAAACGTTGGGTTTAAGGATTCGGGCACGTTGCTGCCCGGACACGGTGGCTTGCTCGACCGCTGCGACAGCCTGTTCTTGGTTGCCGTCACCTCGGCCATTTTGCTGGTGGTTAGCGGCGCCATCCCGTTCACCTGGGCTTAAGGCTGTGCTGTCAGCGTGCCGTTTGGCCGCTGGCCTTGCGACAAAGGCCTTCGCAATCTGCTTAGATTGCGGGCGGTCGGTGGTTTAGGCGGGCTGTAAATGCCGCCGGAGAAGCCGATTCCCGCGTAGCCGTAAAATTTGTTCTACACTTGCATTCATATTGAAACGTAGCAATCGGAGGCATGCAATGAAGCGCATCGTTGTTCTTGGGTCCACCGGATCTATCGGCACGCAGACGGTCGACGTCGTCCGCCAGCATTCCGACCAGCTGGAAATCGTCGGGCTGGCGGTCAATTCGCGCGTGAAGGAAATGCTCGAACAGGCGCGTGCGCACAACGTGCATCGCTTGGCTGTGGGCGACGAGCGCTTGGCGGCCGAACCGATTGCCGACGAAGCACGTGCTCAGGCTGGTGCGCAGGGCAGTTGCGGCTTCGGCATGGACGCGGTGGTCGACCTGGTGCGCATGCCCGAGGTTGACGTTGTGGTGAATTCGCTGGTGGGCGCTGCCGGCTTGCGCGCCAGCTATGAAACGCTGCGCGCGGGAAAGGTGCTTGCGCTGGCGAACAAGGAAAGCCTGGTCGTGGGCGGCGACCTGATCATGCCGCTGGCTGCTCAGGTGGACGAGCAGCGCCGCGCAGCCGGCGTGGCCCCGAAGGTGGGGCCTGCGGGTGCGCTCATGCCCATCGATTCCGAGCACGGCGCCATTTACCAGTGCCTGCTCGGCGAATCCGAGCGCGAGGTGTCGCGTCTGTGGGTGACGGCTTCTGGCGGTCCGTTCCGCGGCCGCACGCGAGCGGACTTGGCGGATATCACGCCTGCTCAGGCGCTCGCTCATCCCACATGGAACATGGGGGCGAAAATCTCGATCGACTCTTCCACGCTTATGAACAAGGGCCTGGAGGTTATCGAGGCGCACCACCTGTTCAACATGCCTTACGACAAAATCTCGGTGGTGGTGCAGCCGCAAAGTGCCATTCATTCCATGGTCGAATTCACCGACGGTTCGGTGAAGGCGCATCTGGGCACTACCGACATGCGCATTCCCATTCAGTTCGCTCTCAGCTACCCTGAGCGTTGGGAAGCGCCAGTTCAACCTCTTGATTTCACGAAGCTGGGTTCGCTTGAGTTCGCGCCTGCCGACACCGACACGTTCCGCTGCCTGGCGCTCGCGCGTCATGCGGGAAGCGTCGGCGGCACCCTGCCGTGCGTTATGAACGCGGCCAACGAGGTCGCCGTCGCGGCGTTCTTGGCGGAAGAGGGCAGTTACCTGGGC
>CAVBPP010000026.1:0-2773 GCA_963597295.1 Paratractidigestivibacter sp.
GGCCGCGCGATTGGCCTTTGCGCCGTTTTCAGCACGCTCGGCCTCGTGCGCTCGCACCGCATCGGCGGCGCTGGTGAAGCCGTTGGGGCGTTTGTTCGCGAAACCGGTGAAACCGTTGGGAAGTTGCGTGCTGTCAGCCATAATCAAACCTTCATGTCATCAGGAATTTTTCAAACGCGCAAGAGTATACCACTCGTTCGGCGACGCTTAGGGCGCCGAAACGCAACGGCAACGCGAAAGGGGCGAATGACCTGCGCCTTATAGTCAATCTGCGGTGTTTGCCATTTGAGCTGATTCGACAAGGTATATGGGCGATCGCGAACCGTGCGTTCGAAAATATTTCGAATACTTCGACAACTTGCGTTTTGCGTGACTCGTAGCCTTCCCTCATGGTGTTTAATGGCAGCAATCGGAATATCTCGAGAGTAAGGATACGATCATGCAATGCTCCAACTGCGGTGCCGAATTATCCGAGGGCTCCAATTTCTGCGGTGCTTGCGGAACGCCCGTGGCGGCGACCTCCCCTGCAGCTGATCAGGGCGCAATCGCCGCTGTCCAGCCCCCTGCCGCTCCTGCTGCCTATCAGCAGCCGCAACCGCCGGCGTACTCGGCTCAGCCGACGTCAAATGTTGCAGACCAGGGGCAGCAAGCTTATGCCGCACCCGATCAGTACGCGAGCGCCCAGAACGTGAATTACGCCGCACAGGGTCAGCAGCCTTATACGCCGCCGAATTACAGCGCGGCGAATGCTCAGCAGGAGGTGCTCTACCCGAGGACCGAAAGCGACAAGACGCTGTATTTGATCGCCTTCATCATCAACGTGGTCACATGCGTCGGCCTTTGCTGGTTGATTATTCCTCTTGCGTGGCTTATTCCGATGACCGTTTACACCTGGGGCATCTATCAGGGCAAAAAGCCGAACACCACGACCTTCGGCGTTTGCACGCTCATCTTCTGCGATATCGTGTCGGGTATTTTGCTCTTGGTGGCCGAGAAAGACCGTTAGGCCTTTGGCAAGCCCAGGTTCTCTGTCGATTCTTGAGGGATATTCAACGAATTCGGCGATTGAGCCCTTACGGGAAAGCCGTTGCTACGCAGAAGCCCCTCGCTGCATGTATTTTTGCAGTGAGGGGCTTCTTTTGCATATGCAGGGCAATCGGGCGAATCCGGGAGGATGTGCCGAATTTCAATGCCAGACTTTTAGTGCCCGCCGCCGGCCATCATCTTCACGGCGTGCGGAAGTGCGGCCACGATGCCGTCCCAGTTCTCGCGGGCGGCCTTCTCGCTACCCGGCAGGTTGATGACCAGGTGCGTTCCGCGCTGCATGCACAGCGCACGGGAAAGCATGGCGAACGGCGTGATGGCCAGGCTGTGCGCGCGCATGGCCTCGGCGATGCCGGGGACGTTGCGGTCGCACACAGCCTGCGTGGCCTCGGGGGTCACGTCGCGAAGCGAAAGGCCCGATCCGCCGCAAGTGAGCACCACGTCGGCGTTCACAGTGTCGCATGCCTCCACGATGGCGGCGCTGATCTGGTCGACCTCGTCCTTCACCACCACGTGGCTTGCGCAAGTCCAGCCGTTGTCGGCGATCAGCTGCTCGAGCGCGGCGCCGGCGGTGTCCTGCTTCATGCCGCGGGTGTCCGAACAGGTGATGACGGCGAACGTCAACGGCGCCGATTCATGATCATGAGACATATCGTTTCCTTCCGTAAGGGAATTTACAGGCAGACGTCCTCGGAGACGTCGAGCAGGATGCATTCGACAACGCTACCGGCAGTGCGACCCTCGTTGCCTTCGGGCATGATGGCCAGGCAATTGCTGCGTTGAAGGACGCCGAACAAGCCCGAGCTCTGGTTCTTCGCGGGCTCTACGACGTAGTTACCATCCGCGTTCTTCGAAATGGTCGAGCGCAGGTAGATGCGGCGCGGGTCCTTCTTCGTCATGTCTTTGCTCAGCTTGGCGCGAATGCGCGGGCGATCGAAGTTCGTGTAGCCCTGCATCTTGCGAAGCGCGGGGCGGATGAGCATCTCGAAGCCGCAATAGGCCGCGGCGGGATTGCCGGGCAGGCCGAACACGGGTGTGCCGTTCACGACGCCGAATGTCTGCGCCTTGCCCGGGCGCATGTTCACCGTGGTCATCATCAACTCGCCGGTCTGCTCGACGCAGGGCTTGATGAAGTCGAAGTCGCCGTTCGAGGCGCCACCGGACGTGACCACGAAGTCGTATTCCTCGGTTGCCGCTACCACAGCCGCCTTCAGCGACTCGAGCGAGTCTTCCACGATGGGCAGAATGGTCGGCACGGCACCTGCAGCGCGGGCGGATGCCGCCAGCGCGTAGCTGTTCGAATTCCGGATCTTGCCGGCCGTAGGAACCTCCGTCGGGTTGACCAGCTCGGATCCAATGGAAATGATGGCTACCTTCGGGCGGCGCGGCACGGGAACTTCCACGATGCCGCATCCGGCCAAGAAGCCGGCTCCGGCGCAGTTGATGACCTCGCCCGCCGTCACGACAGTCTCACCCGCACGAGCCTCCTCGCCCGCTTCGCGCACATTGCCGCGCAGCTTCGCAGGTGCGGAGAACGCCACGCGGCTGCCGGGTTTGCCGTCGCCCGTAACGTTGGTGACGATCTCGTACTTCACCACGCAATCGGCGGCGTCGGGAAGCGGCGCACCGGTCATGATGCGCACGCACTGGCCGTCTGCGATTTCGCCTTCGAAGTTATCGCCTGCGGCAACCTCGGCTATGACGTCGAGCTCGACGGGAGCCTCCGCAG
>CAVBPP010000027.1:0-9119 GCA_963597295.1 Paratractidigestivibacter sp.
GGCCGCGCCATCATCGCCGGCTTCGCCTACATCGGCATGGTGTTCCAAGCGGTGGCGAGCCTGTTCAACCCGGCGACAGCCGCGCAAACCGTCTCCGATTCGTCGTCGGTGGTGGGCATCGCCGTCATGTCGAAGCAGTACGCCGACGCGGGCTTGGTGCCGTTCTTCGAGTTCATGGCCATGATTTCGGTATCGCTCGGCGTGATGAACCTGCTGCCCATCCCTCCTTTGGACGGCGGCCGCTTCGTCATCGAGATTTTCCAGAAGCTGACGAAAAAGGTCGTGTCGCTGCGCGCGATGAATACCATGAGCATGGTCGGTATGGCGCTGTTCCTAGTGTTTTTCCTGGTCATGGTAAACCAAGACGTCCAAAGGCTAATCTCCGGCACCTTCTTCGGGCAATAGGGCCCGCTTGCGGCCGGAGCGAATTTCCTTTCCGGTAGCTGCGCCAAATTCGTACCTGTTGCTTCTATACGTTTCGGTTGCGGGGGCGCTTGCGAGGGCGGATGCGCTGGTAGAATGGGCGGCATGGATACTAACGAAAATATGGCGAACGCGGGCGTTGCGGCTTCTTCGGGGGCTGCGGCGTCGTCATGTTCGCAGGATGCATCGCGTCCGAACAGCAAAACGCACCAGGTCATGGTGGGTAACGTCCCGCTTGGCGGCGGGGCCCCCGTCGTGGTGCAGTCCATGCTGAACGCTTCGGCCGAAAGCGTGGAGGACAATCTGGCGCAAATCAACGCGCTCGCCGAGGCGGGCTGCGAAGTGGTGCGCATGGCCATTCCGCGCAAGAGCTGCCTGGATACGTTCCAGGCCGTGTGCGAAGCGTCGCCGTTGCCGGTTGTCGCCGATGTGCACTTCGACGCGAACATCGCCATCGAAGCCGCCCGCCGCGGCGCCGCCAAACTGCGCATCAACCCGGGTAACATCGGCGGCCTGGCCAAAACCGATGCCGTGCTCGATGCCGCAGGTGAGGCGGGCATTCCCATTCGCATCGGCGTGAATGCGGGCTCGCTTGATCAGGCACTTGCCGAACGCAGCGACCTTACGCTTCCGCAGAAGCTTGCCACCTCGGCGCGCGAGTACGTCGAATATTGCGAGGGCCGCGGCTTTCACGACCTGGTGGTGAGCGCGAAGGCCCACGACGTCATGACCACTGTGCGCACGTATCGCCAGCTTTCACAGGACATTCCGCACATTCCGCTGCACATCGGCATCACCGAGGCGGGCACCACGTTCCAAGGTGTTATCAAAAGCGCTTCCGGCTTGGGAATTCTGCTGGAACAGGGTATTGGCGACACGCTGCGCATTTCGCTTACCGACGATCCGGTGGTCGAAATGCGCGCTTGCTGGACGCTGCTCGGCGCGCTTGATTTGCGCCGCCGCAACCCTGAGCTCATCAGCTGCCCCACGTGCGGCCGCTGCCAGGTGAACCTGATCGATTTGGCCACGCAGGTTGAGGACCGCATTGCCAAGCTTGACAAGCCGCTGAAGGTTGCCGTTATGGGCTGCGTCGTCAACGGCCCAGGTGAGGCGGCCGACGCTGACATCGGCGTGGCCTGCGGCAAGGGCGTGGGCATCGTGTTCCGCCACGGCGAGACCGTTCGAAAAGTAGAAGAGGGCGCCATCGTGGACGCCTTGATGGAAGAGATAAAGGAAAGCTAAATGACCAACAACGTTATGCGCATGAGCCAGCTGTACGCCCCGACGCTGAAGGAAGACCCGGTCGACGCCGAAATTGCAAGCCATCGCCTGCTTCTGCGCGCGGGCTTTATCCGCAAGACTGCCTCGGGCATTTACACCTTCCTGCCGCTGGGTAAGCGCGTGCTGGCCAAGGTGGAGAACATCGTGCGCGAGGAGATGGACGGCATCGGCGCGCAGGAAGTTCTCATGCCCGTGCTGCAGCCCGAAGAGCTGTGGGAGGAATCGGGCCGCGCGGAGGTGTACGGCCCCGAGCGCATTCGCTTCAACGACCGCCACGACCATGGCCTGTGCCTGGGCCCCACGCATGAGGAGCTGATCACGGCGCTCGTGCGCAACGAGCTTCGTTCCTACAAAGATTTGCCCTGCTCGCTGTATCAGATGCAGGTGAAGTTCCGCGACGAGATCCGCCCGCGCTTCGGCCTTTTGCGCAGCCGCGAGTTCATCATGAAGGACGCGTATTCGTTCAACGCCGACGAGGCTTCGCTTGACGAGACGTATCAGCAGATGAGCGACGCGTACGGTCGCATCTGCACGCGCGTTGGCCTGGAATGGCGCCCCGTGCAGGCCGATGCGGGCCAGATCGGCGGCGCGGAAACCTGCGAGTTCCATGCGCTGGCCGAAGCCGGCGAGTCGGCATTGGTGTACTGCGACTGCGGCTATTCGGCATCCGACGAGGTGGGTGAGGGCAAGGCCGCCCCGACCGTCTACGACGTGCCGGAGATGAAGAAGATCGAAACGCCCGGTGTGCATACCATCGATGAGCTGGCCGAATTCCTGAACATCCCGGCGACTTCCACCGTGAAGGCGCTCTCGGGTAAGAACGAGGAAGGCAAGCTTATCGTGCTGTTCGTCCCGGGCGACCACGAGGTGAACGAGGCGAAGGCGGCGTGCGCGGCCGGCGGATTCACCTTGCTGACCGACGACGAAATGGTCGCGTTTGACCTGCATAAGGGCTCGATGGGCCCGGTCGGCCTGCCCGACGCGGCGTACGTTATCGCTGATGCCAGCTTGCAGAATACGCCGAAGTGGGTCGTCGGCGCGAACGAGGATGGCTATCACTATGTTGGCGCTGAGCTGGGTAAAGACTTCAAGGTTGATCAGTGGGCCGACCTTATCACCGTCAAGCCCGGCGATCGCTGCCCGAAGTGCGGCCTTGAACTGCAGGGCGCGCGCGGCATCGAGGTGTCGCAGGTGTTCAAGCTTGGCGATAAATACTCGAAGGCCATGGGCGCCACGTTCATGGATGAAAACGGCAAGGAGAAGCCGTTCCTGATGGGCTGCTACGGCGTGGGCGTGTCGCGTACGCTGGCCGCCGTGGTCGAGCAGCATAACGACGAGAACGGCATCGCCTGGCCGATGTCCATTGCGCCGGCGCATGTGTGCATCGTGCCGCTGACCGTGAAGGACGACGTTGTGCAGCCCGCTGCTGAGAAACTGGCTTCCGACCTGGCTGAACTTGGCCTTGAGGTGGTCATCGACGACCGCAAGGAGCGCGCCGGCGTGAAGTTCGCCGAGGCCGATCTGATGGGTTGGCCGCTGCAGGTTATCGTGGGCAAGCGAGGCCTGGCCGAGGGCAAGGTCGAGATCAAGCGCCGTTCGACCGGCGAGCGTCGCGATATCGCGCTTGACATGCTGACCGAGGTGCTTGGGTTCGCGCGCCGCAACCAGTATCGCTGGGGCAACGACTTGAACGCGTTCGCGAACCTGTTCCAGCCGGCCGCGGAATAACGGGCTGGTCGGTTTCGCCGTTGGCGGGGCTTGCGTGCGAAGCCGTAGCGTTAACTGAATAGGTGTGATGATCAGGGCTGACGGATATTCCGTTGGCCCTGTTTCGTTGCTGTGGGGACGATTGCGTTCGCCTGCTGCTGGGCGGCAAGGCTTTGCGGGCTGATGCGTCGGCTTAGCGTGCCCCGAGGCCGTGAAGCGCGGCACGGGCACCAAGGTATCGATTCCCTTTCAGCTCAAATTTGTCCGTTGCTCTTTTCCGGCTTTTGTCGCATAGTAATGAAAAGGGGCCGCGTTCGCGCGGCTATGCAATTCGCTTGAAAGGGAGGGCGATTATGGCAACCATTTCCGATGGATTGAAAGACGTGTTCCTGGCCGGCGTCGGCGCCATGGCCATCACTGGGGAAAAGGCCAAGGAGCTGGCCGATGTTCTGATTTCGAAGGGCGCTGTGACGGTTGAGCAGGGCAAAGAGATTAACACCGAGCTGAAGCGCAAGGCCGGTGAGGCGGTCGACGAGGTGCGTTACGACGCGCTCGAGGCCCGTATGGCGGCCATGACGCCCGAAGAGCGCGAGGCGTTCGCCGCTCGCGCGGCGGAAATCGCAGCTCGTCCGGCTGACGAGAAAACGCCTGGTCAGGTTGTTGTCGAGAAGGTCGGCGAAGCCGCAAGCGCCGCTGCGGATATGGCCCGCGGGGCCGTCGATGATGCGGCCGCCGCCGTGAAGGAGGTCGTCGATAAGGCGAAGGCCGAAGTCGATGCTGCGCAGGTCAGCGATGCCCCTGCGGCTGGCGACGAAGGTGCCCAGGTCATCGACGTGACCGAAACCGTCATCGCTGATGCGGCCGCCGCCGACGCGGCCGCTGGCGCCGCAGCCGACGCCGCTGGCGCCGCCGTCGACGATGCCGCCAAGGCGTAGCGATCCGCCGCATTCCCTATGGCAACGAACACGCTGCTAAAACACTTTTTCTCTTCCGGACAATCGCTTGATCCCGAAGAGGAATTCAACCTGACGCGGAAAAATCGCACGCGTAGGCTGAAGGAAATCTATGCCATTATGAGCCGGCATCATTTCCTGAAGGGCTTCACACCCGAATCGTTCAGGGAAATGCTTGAGGATTTGGGCCCGAGCTTTGTGAAGATCGGCCAAACGCTTTCCACGCGATCCGAGATTCTGCCGAAGGCTTACTGCGATGAGCTGCGCAAACTGCAAGCAAGCTGTGTGCCGCTTCCGTTTGAGGAGATATTGGCCGCGCTCGATTCCATTTATGGCGAGCGCCAGGGCGACATTTTCGACGCCATAGATCCCAAACCGCTCGGTAGCGCCAGCTTGGCGCAGGTGCACAAGGCGCGCCTGGCCGACGGCAGCGTGGTGGCCGTGAAGATTCAGCGGCCCGGCGTGCGCGCCATTATGGCGCAGGACATCGACATCATGCGTATGATGGCCAAGCATGCGTCGAAGATTATCGCCGATAACCAGATGCTCGATTTGCGCGACGTGGTCGAGGAGCTGTGGGCGACGTTTCTGGAAGAAACCGACTTCAACCGCGAATGCGAGAACCTGCAGGAATTTGCTCGTCTGAATGCGGGCGTGCGCTTCGTCAGCTGCCCAAAGGTGTATCCCGATCTATGCCGCGAGAATATCCTGGTCATGGAATACGTTGAGGGTATCGCCATCAACGATTTCGATGCCTTACGCGCGGCCGGCTACGACCTTGAGGAAATCGGCCGCAAGATTCTGGACAACTACGCAACGCAGGTGCTTGACGACGGGTTCTTCCATGCCGACCCGCATCCGGGCAATGTGCTGGTGCGCGACGGCCAGGTGGTTTACATCGACCTGGGCATGATGGGGCGCTTGTCGCCGCGAGACCGCGCGGGCTTCGGCGCCATCATCGAAGCGGTGGGACTGCAGAGCGCTTCCGGGCTGAAAGACGCCCTAATAGCGTTCGCCATTCAGCGAGATAACGCCGCTATCGACCATACACGATTCCTAGCTGACCTGGACTTATTGCTGCAAGACTACGGTTCGTGCGACGTCTCGGACATCGACGTGGGCAACCTGCTCACCGACATTTTGAACCTGACGCGCCAATGCAAGGTGACGCTGCCGCCTTCCATCACCAGTGTGTCGCGCGGCTTGGTCACGCTTGAGGGCGCGGTCATGCCGCTCATCCCCAACGACAGCATGGTCGGCATCATCAACGACCACATCAAGAACACCAAGGACATAAAGGCCGAGCTCGCCAGCGCTATTCAGGATCTGGCTCTTTCCACGCGCGCGGCAAGCAAAGGCGCGCTCGATTCCGCGAAGTACTCCGGTGAAGTGCTGAAGATGCTCACGCGCGGCCAGGTGAAGGTGAACATGGAAATGCTGGGCTCCGATGCCCCCATGAGCAGCCTTTCGGCCATTGTGAACCGTCTGACCTTGGGAATCATCATTGCCGGCCTGTTCATCGGGTCGTCGATGGTGGCGCTGTCGTCTATGGAGCCGCAAGTGCTCGGAGTTCCCGTGCTGTCGTTCCTGGGCTACGTCGGTGCCTTCGTTCTGTCAGTCTGGGTGGTAACGGACATCCTACGAAAACGCCGCTGAGCAAGACAAAGGGACACTCCTAATGTCTTGTTGTGGCGGTAAAGATTCATCAAATTTGGCTGCGGCGTTAAAAGGGGTCGTAAGCGGCTGGATTGCGGTTTGATGACTTCGAGCGTTTGTTTGCTTGGCTATATCGGTATAGACGGAGATTGACTTATGGGCATTCAGGATTTGTTTAAGACCAATACGTATAAAAATCAAGTGACCCAGCTTCAAGAGGAAAACGAATATTTGAAATCGCTCTTGAGTCCTGAGATGCAGGCCGTCAATAAGCTGAATGATCATTTACAGATGATGCGTCAAAATGAAGAACAGCTTGCCGCTTCCTTATCTAAGCTTTACGAGAGTAATAAGGATCAGAAGAAGATAGCGGAAAATTTGAAAGCTGATATAGCTGAGCGTGAGGCTAAAATACAATCACTTGACTCAGAAATTCTTATGCAGGATTTTGGCCTTTATCAGCCACGATTTGATTTTGCAAATTCCACGCAATATAAGGACAAGCTAAAGGAATGCCGAAATCGTCAGAAAGCTGAAATCAAAGCGTTTAATTCGCAGGCTGATTCTACGCAGTGGACTGTCAACAATAGCAAGGCTCAGGGTAAAAAACTTGTACGTCAGATTTCCCGCCTTCTGATGAGGGCTTATAACAGCGAATGCGATGAGATAGTTAGAAAGGTTCGAACTTCTAATATCCAGAAATCCATTACGGCTGTTTACAGTATGGCCGATACGGTTAATAAGCAGGCGACCGTTGTCGGACTGCAGATTCCTGGACACTACCAGAAGCTTAAGGAGGAAGAGGTTCGCTTGGCGTATGAATTCCAGCTCGCAAAAGAGCAGGAAAAAGAAGAGATACGTGAAGCGCGTGAGCAGCAGCGCGAAGCAAAGAAGCTTGCTCAGGAGATTGCCGCAGCACGTAAGAAGCTTGAAAAAGAAAAGAAGCAGTACCTGGCAGCATATAAGGAGGTTGTCGGGCGACTCGAAGACGCGACGGATGAGGAAAAGGCCGCTTTGGACGAGAAGAAGGCGGAGCTTAAAGGCAAGCTCGATGATGTCGATGTCGCCATTAAGGATGTTGATTATCGCGAGGCCAACCAAAAGGCCGGTTACGTTTATATTATTTCGAACATAGGATCATTTGGCGAGGGTGTGTATAAGATAGGCATGACGCGGAGGCTTGATCCGATGGAAAGGGTTCGGGAGCTTGGCGACGCTTCAGTTCCCTTTAATTTTGATGTGCATGCCCTTATTTTTAGCGACGATGCTCCCAAGCTAGAAGCTGCGCTACATAGGGAATTTGCATCTCGGAAGATCAATATAGTTAACCAACGGCGCGAATTCTTTAGGGTTTCTCTCGAAGAAATCGAGAAGGTTGTAAAGGAAAACTATGAGAAGACTGTTGAGTTTGACGTCGTTCCCGACGCGATGCAGTTTAGGACTAGTGAAGAGCTTCGTAAGAAAGGGATTTACGAGTATCGGCGCAGTCGGTAAAGGACCGTCCTGACCAAGACTAATGGCTCTACCTTCTCGTTGTGGGCATTTCGTATGCAGCGGGAAGACATTAGGAGTGTCCCTTTGTCTCCTCTGTCCCGGAGTGTCCCTCTGTCTCCCTTTGTCTTATGACTTCATTTTGGTTTCGGTTTTGCATTTGGGGCAGACTACTCGCAGGGTGCCTTTGCCCTTAGGGACCGAAAGCTCCTGGCCGCAGTTTTTGCAGCGGAAGTATTTCGTCGTTTTGCGGTTCGCGAACTTCTTTTTGGCCAGCTCGTAGGCTCGGCGCGGTTTGGCGGTTACCTGCAGGTATTTCTGGTTCTCGGCGCGGCGCCGTGCGATGTTCTTCGAGCAGGTTCGCCACAGTACCACGGCAAACGCCGCCAATGCCACCCAGGAAAGCCAGCCGCAATTGGGGAACAGCGACACGATCATGCAGATAACGCCCAGCGCAACCAGGCCGTTCGAGAAATCGTCGTTGCCGTAGCGGCCCTGCATCCAAATGGCGGTTTTGCGCGCCCAACGTTCGAGGAGTTGTTTCATTTCGCGGTGCTTCCTTCGGTTCGTCATTTTGCCGCGGTAGCTGTTTGCGGCCGTGATCGATAGTGTCGCGCCTTGCCGGGTGAGTTTGAAGCCCGGCAAGGCGCAGTGCCTACTCTATTCGATTTGCCGCTTGTGGGAGTCTTCCCGCCGCACGCCGTTACCGAACGGTTGCGTTTCGCGGTTGAGCTTTATTTCGACCGCGGGGTTTTCACCAACCCGTTGCCCTTCGCCAGAATCTCGCTCACGCGCTCGGGCGACTGCTCGCAAAAGGTGGGGAACAGCGTGGGACTTGCCGGGTTGTCCTCGAAGGTGTCGGAGAGGAACTTCACATACCAGGTGATGTTGCGCCATTCGCCGCAGGTGTAGCCGGCATTATGCCAGGTCATCATGGCTTCGAAGCCAAGCGACACATGTAGATGGCGACTTGCCTTGTTCGGACTGACGGTGATGCCGTACACGGCCTTGTACCCGCAGGCGGCGCATAGCTCGATCAGCGTGCTGTACAGCGCGTTGCCCAGGCCGTGCCCACGCACGTCGGGCGACAGGTACACGCTCAGCTCTGCGTTCCAGCGATAGCCTTCGCGTTCGCGCAGCTTGTGCGCGTATGCGTAGCCGACCACCTTGCCGTCCATTTCGGCTGCCAGGTACGGGTAGGTTTCAAGCACGTCGTCAACGCGCGCCTGGAACGCCTCGGGCGTGGGGATGGTTTCCTCGAACGTGACCGCGGTGGGCACGTAGGGGGAATAGATATCAAGAATCGCCTGCGCATCTGCGCTGGTGGCAAGGCGTATGGTTGGCGTGCTCATGACGTTTTTGCTCCCTTGTTTTCGTCGTGGGGCAACATGGTACTACTTTCGGGGTCGTTCTGCGCGGCTGTTCCCCGACCTGCTGAAAAGCGTCTTAAAACTTTGCGGTGCCCCTGTGACGATACTTTGCTCAATCGGTCGGGTTTCGCTTTTCTGCCATGCCGCGGCGTCGCCGGGTGAATAATCATGTAAAGAAACTTTTACACTTCGGCCGAAGTGAAAGCGCCGGCAAACGGTTTGCCGTGCGGGGAAGGGG
>CAVBPP010000028.1:0-17217 GCA_963597295.1 Paratractidigestivibacter sp.
GAGCATGTGCGACACGCTCGGCACCATTCCGCACGAGGTCTGCATCGCATTCTCGCATCGCATGCCGCGCGTTTACGTGTAAGCGGCAGGAAAAGAGCGCCGCGCATTTTGCGCGCTAACAAGAAAGGGACGAGCTTTCGCTCGTCCCTACGTACTTTCTGGCCGCAACGCAAGACAAAGGGTCACTCCTAATGTCTTGCTCCAGCATACAGAATAGCCATGAAGACCTTAACGAAATCCAGATTTGCCGAGGGCAGGCGGAAATTAACCATTGCATGTGTTTCATTAAGGATATTCAAACGCTTTCCCGCGCCTGAATTCGCAGAGAGCAACCGAGTGCGAAGCAGTCCATAAATACATCGGGGGCCGCAGAAAGGTCTGCAGCCCCCGATATCGTGGGGACGAGCGAAAGCTCGTCCCGTATTGGAAAGCGCGAAGCGCGACGCATCATTGCCCTTCAGCGCTGCGAGCGTGTTTAGGCCTCCGCATACAGACCAACGGTATAGCGGGTGATATCGGAGCGATTAATGATGCCGACCATCTTATCGCCGTCCATAACGGGAGCCTTCTTCAGGTGGTTCGTCGCCAGCTTCTCGCAGACGTCGCGCATGTCATCCGACACGTTCACGGTCAGCACATGCGTCGTGGCGATGCGGCTCACGGGCATGGTGGCCAAAAGCTTCGACTTCTCCTCGAACGCCGCGTCGTCAGAATCGGTGGTGTAGGAATAGAAGCTGTTGAACGTGGGCGTCTGGTGCGCGAGGGCGCCGATGATATCGCCGTCGGATATGAAGCCGGTGAGCTTGCCTTCGCCGTTGATTACCGGGGCGCCGGAAATGCCCTCAGCCGTGAACAGTCGCAGCGCATCGAGCGCGGAGTCGTCCTCGGAAAGCACGAACACGTCGGTCTTCATCAGGCTCGCAAGCGGGTTGGCAGCCGCGGCGGAGGCGCCGGCAGCTGCAGGAGCCGAAGTGCTACCAGCTGCGCCCTTAGCGGCATCCTTGCCCTCGACGGGCTTGCCGGCGGCGGCCCCGGCGGCACCGCGCTTCTTGAACTGCAGCGCCAGCACAAAGGCGATAGCGGCCATGATCAGCGCGAAGGCGAAGCCCCAATGAGAACCGGTTGCAAAAGAGGCGGCAGAATCGGACAGGCCGGACATCGAGGAGCCGGTTGCGACCAGATACGTGGCCAGCGCAGTAGCGATCGCGCCCATGACCTGCTGCATCGTGTTGATCATCGTGGAACCGTCGGTGGAAAGCTTATGCGGCAACGAGGCCAACGCATGCGTCTGACAGGGCGACATGGCCAGCGGCACGCCGATCATCAGCAGCACATGGCACACCATAACGTAGGCGAGCGGCGCGGTGGAATCGGCCATGATCAGCAGCGCGCAGCCGACGATGGAAATGGCGAAGCCGGAAAGCGCCGGGATGCGGGCCCCGACCTTGTCGTAGATGCGGCCGGAGATCATGGACATGAATGCGTTCACAATGCCGCCGGGCAGCATGACGATGCCGGTGAGGCTCACGGCCAGCAGCATCGAATTCTGATAGAACTGGGGCAGCACGTACATCGCCGAAAGCGTGATGCCGAAGTTCAGCATGACGCACAGTGCGCCGGTGCGGAAACCCGGCTCCTTGAATACGCGCAGGTCGATGACGGGCGTTTCCATGGAAAGCTGACGACGGGCATACACAACCAGCGCCACCACGCCAATTACCAGCGCAGCGATGACGGGCACGGAGCCCCAGCCGAACAGCGATGCCATGCCGACGCCCAGCACGATGCCGCCGAAGCCGAGCACGGAGGTGATCACGGAAACCGCGTCGATGGCGGGCTTCGTCAGCTCGTAGGGGTTGACCAGGTACTTCACTGTAAAGCAAATGCCAACGACCAACACGACGGCGAAGCTGAAGAACACCCAGTTCCACGAAAGGGCGCCGATGAGGATGCCGGCGATGGTCGGGCCGACGGCGGACGCGGACATGATAACGAGCGCGTTGATGCCCATGGCGGCGCCGATCTTATGCGGCGGGATAACCTCCATGACCATGGCGAACATGAGCGGCAGCACCAAGCCCGTGCCCACGCCCTGGATAATGCGTCCGGCAAGGCAAACCGCAAACGTGTTCGAAAAACCGCTGATCAGGGCACCGACCAAAAACGCGCCCAGCGCGAACAGCGTGATCTTGCGAGCGGAGAACCACTTCATCAGCAGGCTGGAGAAGGGCAGTACGATGCCGATGGCCAACATGTAGCCGACGACGAGCCACTGCACGAGCGACAGTTCCACGCCAAAGGCGGCGGAAAGCTGCGGCAGGGCGATATTCAGCGCGGTTTCGCTGTACATTCCGGTGAAACCGCCCAGGTAAAGGCCCATAAGGGCAAGGTAGGGGTGCGCGACTTTCACGCGCGCTTCGGGGAGTGCTCCATGTTTGTTTTCAGCCACTGTTAATAAACGTCCTTTCCGAATGTGGCCTCCCGGCTGTCCGGGCCGAAGTGAAATCCGTGCGGCCTTACGGCCGGTTTCGCCGTCACCCGGTCGTGCACTATTTCCGAACCGGGGCAACAAAAAAACGCCCGCGGCTCTTGAGCTACGAACGTTTCATATGGGCGAAACTACTTCACTGCATTTCAACAGTTCGCTATTGAACCACAACCGGTAGTGGTTTCGTAAGCGTTCATTTTGTGAATATTGGGGAGTGGGAATGCGGGCGCGTAGCCGTCATTGATGCACGTCGTATGCTACGTTGACAGCAAAAATCATTCTGTGCGCAACCAGACGCGCTGCATACATTCCGAAGGCGAACAAGATGACGAACCAGAGTACTGCGACCGATTTCGACCCGATTGCGTATATCAACGAACCCCGTTGGCAGGCCTCGCGCTTGGGGCTCGATCGCATTCGCGAGCTGCTGGAGCGGCTGGGGCGTCCGCAGGACCGTTTGCGCTTCGTTCATGTCGCCGGCACGAATGGCAAGGGCTCCACCTGCGCATTCATTGCGAACGTGCTGCAGGCTGCGGGCTATCGCACCGGTTGGTTTTCAAGCCCGTATATCGAAGTGTTCGAGGAGCGCATTCGCGTAAACGGCGCGAACATCTCGCTTGACGACCTGACGCGCGTGACGCTTCAAGTACGCGATCAGGCCGAGGCCATGGCCGCGGACACGGGCGATCATCCGACGGAGTTCGAGCTGATGACGGCCGTGGCGTTGCTGCATTTCGCGCAGGCGGGCTGTCAGGCGGTCGTGCTTGAGGTGGGCCTTGGCGGGCGACTGGATTCCACGAACGTAATCGAAGCGCCTGATGTTGCCGTCATCTGCCGCATAGGGCTAGATCACACCGCTATGCTTGGCAGCACCGTAGCGCAAGTTGCAGCAGAGAAGGCGGGCATCATCAAGCAGGGGAGCACCGTGGTTTCCTGGCCGCAGGAACCGGAGGCGGCGGCTGTCGTGCGCGACGCAGCGCATGCTGCTGGCGATACGTTGACCTGTGCCGACTTCTCGCAGCTTGAGATTCTTCCCGTAGTTCGCCGCACTGCCGATCAGCTGTCGGAAGGCGAGGCGGTTGCAGTTCGACCCTTCATCTATAAAGGAAAGCGTTACGAAACTGCCTTACTCGGCACCTATCAGCCGCAAAACGCCGCGCTCGCGCTTGAGGCCATTTCCGTCTTGCGGAATCGCGGATGGGAAATCCCAGATGAGGCTGTGAGCGCCGGTGTCGCCAATACGCACTGGTCTGGGCGTTTCGAGGTTCTGCCGCATGTGCCGGCCAAGCCGACCGTCGTGGTGGACGGAGGGCACAACCCGCAGGGAGCCCAGGTGCTCGCAGATTCTCTCGATGATGTTTTCAATGCTGAAAAAGTGGTCTTGTTATCAGGCGTTATGGCTGATAAAGATTACGTGGCCATGCTGGAAACGGTGCTGCCATGCGCCAGCGGATTCGTTGCTGTGACGCCCGGCAACCCGCGCGCGTTGCCGGCTGAAGAATACGCTGGCGCAGCCCGCACCGCCGCTGCAAAACTACCGGCCGCGCCCGCACCAGAAAGTATCCTATCTGCCGCAACCTACACTGAAGCTGTGACGGCAGCGGAACGACTCGCGGGCCCCGGTGGCATCATCTGCGCCTTCGGCAGCCTGTACAGCATCCATGAAACGAAAGAAGCCCTGCGCGGGGCAGGGCTTCTAGCAGATTAACTTCGCAGCGGTCGCACGTGGCGGCAGCGGGGCGATCTTACAGGCCGTCGATGTACTCGACCAGCTCGCCGACGGTTTCCAAACCCTCGGGCTCGCCGAAGTCGATATCGCACTTCTCCTCAAGGTCGCAGATCAGCTCGACCATGTCGAGCGAGTCGATGCCGAGCGAATCGAAGGTGGAGTCCTCGTCGACGGTCTCGGGGTCGATGTCCAGGTTCTCTTCGAGAACTTCCTTAACGGTGTCGATGGTGGCCATGAAGGCTTCCTTTCTTTCGGTTTCAACGCGTCGTATGGTAACACAATAAACAGGCCGCCCCGGCAAGCGAGGCGGCCTATCATGCACGTTTCACATTATGCCTGCTAGCGGGGGATATTCATCACTTGTTGAAGAATATCCCGGCTGAAGCGGCAAACGCTTGCGCTAGTCCTTCTGCTTCAGCAGACCGTATCCGCCATCGTCGCGGCGATATAGCACGTTCACCAAATTGGTGTCGCGGTCGGTGTAGGCGAAGAAATCGTGGCCCAGAAGATCGATCTGCACGAGTGCCTGCTCCTCGGTCATCGGCGCGAACTCGATTTCCTTCACGCGCACGACCTCGTCGTCCTCGGAAAGCTCGGCCATCAGGCTGTCCGGATCGAACTCGCCGACGGGCGCCACGGCCTCCTCGCGCGGCTTGCGATCGAGCACGCGCGTCTTGAACTTGCGAAGCTGGCGCAGGACCTTGGCGGATGCGACGTCGATGGCGGCGTACATGTCCTCCTCGGCCTCTTCCACGCGGACGATATGGCCCTTGGTGCGCAGCGTTACCTCGCAAACGGCCGGAAGGGCATTCGCGGGGTTCTTCTCCATCTGCAGCACGACCTCGGCGTCGAGCGGATTGATGTCCATAACCTTCATGGAGTTGCCGATCTTCTCCTCGGCGTAGTCGCGCAGCGCATCGGTGACGGGCATTTTGCGTCCGGTGACTGTAATCGTCATAGTTACCAACTCCTTTTTCACGTCGAACAAAAAAGCCCGACGAAATTCAGCCTGCTCATAGCCCATAAAAGCTAGTGGTGAACCCCTTGCAAGCCGACTCCTTTCGTCGAACCGTTGATGCAAGCATAACGCACTTTACGTCGATTTGACCGGCAAATTTTGCAGGTATTCGACAACGTTTTGGAAACGTCAACGCAACGTTGCCGGGCGTATCCCAAACCGCGCATGGTAGACTGTTAGAAGCGATTTCCCGGCCGCGCGCATGCCCAAAAAATCGCACGAGGACGCAACCATGCGCCCGCGCCGACCCCACGGCATCTCGGGCCGACGACAAGCAAAGGATTCCCATGAGCGATAGCCGCATTTACATCCCAGAAGTGGCCGGACACCAGCGCCGCCGGCAAAAACTCATCCATTTCACGCATTCTTCCACGAAGGCCGCAGGCGTCATGCTGCTGGCGGCCATCGTCGCGCTTGTTGTGGCCAACACTGCAGCATACGAACCCTTCGTGGAGTTCTGGCACACGCATGTGGGCCTGTACTTCGGTGGGGCGGCATTCGATATGTCGCTCGCGCATGTGATCAACGACGTGCTGATGGCAGTGTTCTTCCTGCTCGTGGGCTTGGAGGTGAAGTACGAGGTGACCGTCGGCGAGCTGACGAACATCCGTCAGGCGCTGCTGCCCATCATGGCGGCCGTCGGCGGCGTGCTGGCGCCGATAGGCATCTATCTGCTGTTCAATGCGGGCAATGCCGAAACCGCCGGAGCCTGGGGCGTGCCGACCGCAACCGATATCGCCTTCGCGCTGGGCATTCTGGCGCTTCTGGGCAATCGCGTGCCCGCAGGCGTGCGCGTGTTCCTGAGCACGCTCGCGGTGGCCGACGACATCATCGCCATTCTGGTGATCGCTATTTTCTACGGCCAGACTCCCGAGCTTGGCTGGCTGGCGGCGGCCGGCGTCGTGCTATTGGCGCTCATTGCGATGAACAAGGGCCACGTGTTCTCTATAGCGCCATATATTCTGATGGGCGGCGTGCTTTGGTACTGTGTCTACATGTCGGGCGTTCATTCAACCATCGCCGGCGTGCTGCTGGCGTTTACCATTCCTTCTGGCTCGCACGTGAACCTGCGTACCTTCGCAGCCTGGTCGGGCAATAAAGTGCAGGAAGCCCATGAGTCGTTCGATCCCGAAAAACCGGTGCTTGGCCAGGCTGAATACATGGAGAAGGTACAGCATCTTTCAAACGTGGCCAAGCAGGTGGTGCCGCCGGCCACACGCATCGAGCACAAGCTGTACCCCTGGGTGTACTTCGCCATTCTGCCGCTGTTCGCCCTGACCAATGCCGACGTCAGCTTCACCGGGCTTGATGTGGGGGCATTGTTCGCCTCGCCGGTGTTCTTCGGCGTGTTCTTCGGATTGGTGGTGGGCAAGCCGCTCGGTATCATGATCATGAGCTTCATCGTGGTGAAGACGAAGCTGGCCAGCTTGCCCGAGAACGTGAACTGGCTGCATATGCTTGGCGCATCCATTCTGGGCGGTGTGGGCTTCACCATGGCCATTTTCGTGGCGAACTTGGCGTTTACGGATGAGACGCTGATCGCGACGGCGAAGCTGGGCATTCTGCTGGCGTCTCTGGTCGCGGGCGCGTTGGGCTTCGTGTTCCTGTTGGTGCAGGCCAAGGCTGCGCAACGTAAGGGCGTGGCCTTTGTGGAAACCGCCGATGACGAGGATGCCTTGCCGGTGGCAGCGCAGGAGAGCGCGCGAGACGGACGCGAGACCTTGGCCGAGGCGCACCGGGCGGATTCGTAGGTTGATCGGCAATTTTGCCGCCTCCAAGCAAGGTAGCGTTGGCCGCTAATCGAAAATGCCACCTCTGTGCGCACCAGCGCTTGCGCGGTAGGGTGCAGCTGATCGCATCTACATTTGCACGGGAAGGGTGAAGCCAACCAGCCGTCTGCTCAACGTTCGAAACAATAATCAATTCGCTTATCGCATCTGTTGCCGCCAATGTGCGCATACCGCGCAACCATGCGTTGCGCCTGAGGCCTTGCGTTATACTTTTCGCTAACGAAATCCGGCGCGCCACGCATCGCGGCGCGCTTTCGCCGCCCGCTTGACGGCGTTCGATCGAAAGGAATCCCATGGAAGCTGCCGCAATCGTTCTGGCTGCCGGCGCCGGCACCCGCATGAAGTCGAAGAAGCCCAAGATCGCCCACGAGGTTCTGGGCCGCCCGCTCGTGCGCTGGGTCGTCGAGGCCGCAAAGGCAGCGGGCGCCACGCGTGTCATCAGCGTCGTTGGCCATGAAAAAGAGCAGGTCATTCCCCTGGTTGAGGGTGACACGCAGGTTGTCGTGCAAGAAAAGCGCGACGGCACCGCGGGCGCCGTGCTGGTGTGCAAGGAAGCGCTTGCCGACTTCGACGGATCCGTCGTGGTGCTCACCGGCGACAGCCCGCTCATCAAGCCCGACACCATCGCGCGCCTGGCCGAAATTCGCGCCGAGCAGGACGCCGCCGTGGTGGTGCTGACCATGAAGCTTGACGACCCGACCGGCTACGGCCGTATCATCCGCGACTCCGAGGGCCACGTCGAGCGCATCGTTGAGCAGAAGGACGCAACGCCCGAAGAAGCCGCCGTCAACGAGTGCAATTCGGGCTTCTACTGCTTCGATGCGCGTGCGCTTTTCGACGCACTGACCCAGGTGAACGATGATAATGCGCAGGGTGAGCTGTATCTGACCGACGTGCTTGAGATTTCGCGCAAGGCGGGCCGCGCCGTGCTGGCGCTTCCCACCGACGACCCGACCGAGTGCCTGGGCGTGAACTCCCGCATCCAGTTGGCCGAGGCCACCAAGGCCATGCAGCGCCGCATCAACCACGCGCACATGGCTGCGGGCGTCACCATGACCGACCCCGATCAGGTGTGGATCGGCCCCGACGTGACCATCGCGCAGGACGTTGAGCTGCTGCCCCAAACCTTCCTCATGGGCAAGACTTCCGTTGGCGAAGACACCGTCATCGGCCCGAACAGCCGCTTGACCGACACCGTTGTGGGCGCTGGCTGCACCATCGAGGAAACGGTGGCCATCGAGGCGCAGATCGACGACGAGGCCACGGCCGGCCCGCGCGCGTACCTGCGCCCGGCGACGCACCTGTGCCGCGGCGCGAAGGCCGGCACGCACGTGGAAATCAAGAAGTCGACCATCGGCGAGGGCAGCAAGGTTCCGCACCTGTCCTACATCGGCGACACCACCATGGGAGCCGGCGTTAACATCGGTGCCGGGTCCATCACCTGCAATTACGATGGCAAGAACAAGTGGCCCACCACCATCGGAGACGGCGCCTTCATCGGCAGCGACACCATGATGGTGGCTCCGGTGACCATCGGCGCGGGCGCGATCATCGGCGCTTCGTCGTGCATCACCAAGGAAGTGCAGCCCGACGCGCTGGCCCTCACGCGCTCCGAGCAAATCGAGAAGCCCGGCTGGGCCGCAAAGAAACGCGCCCGCCAGCAGGCAGGGGAGTAAGCAATAGCGGGCAAGGCGCAACGGTTCCTTGCCCGCTTCTTTTTTGGGATGTTAGTGTCGCCCTTCGGGCTCCCAAATTATGACGCGAGCTTTCGCTCGCATCCACGAAATCTTATATGACCTGCAATACCATTCAATGAGTTGTCATCGGTTCAACCTAGACTTCGTGGGGTCGAGCGAAAGCTCGGCCCGTACTAGGGAACGCGAAGCGCGACACCAATCTATCCAACAAGCCGCAACCGCCCACGCCCCGTAGTTCCCCCGTGAAGTCCTGATGCAATGGGAATTTCCGCCCCCGAAATGGCCTTCAACGCCGTACAATGCAAAGCATCCGTAAATTTACCCGGCGTGCGAAGGAGCAATGGCGCAATGACTTCTGAAATGGTGAAGAACAAGCGAATCGCGGTTTTCTCAGGTTCCACCAACCCCAAACTGGCAGACGAAATCGCAGTTGAGCTTGGTGTTTCCCTTGGCAACGTGAAGCTTGAGAAGTTCGCGAACGGCGAAATTTACGCCCGCTACCTTGAAAGCGTGCGCGGCGCCGACGTGTTCCTCATCCAGTCCGTTTGCGGTGGGGAAGAGGGCTTCGACGTGAACGACGCCCTGATGGAGCTGCTGATCATGATTGACGCGGCCAAGCGCGCGAGCGCCCACAGCGTCTGCGCCGTCATCACTCATTACGGCTACGCGCGCCAGGATCGCAAGGCCGCTCCGCGCGAGCCCATCACCGCGAAGCTGGTCGCCGACCTGCTCACCGCCGCCGGCGCCGACAACATCGTGGCCATCGACCTGCATCAGGACGCCATCCAGGGCTTCTTCGACAAGCCGGTGAACCACATGACCGCTATGCCCATCTTCGTCGATTACTTCAAGCAGATGGGGTTTGACTCCGACGAGCTGTGCGTCGTTTCCCCCGACGTGGGACGCGCGAAGGCCGCGAAGAAGTTCTCGACGCTGCTCGACTGCGACATCGCCATCATGCACAAGGACCGCCCGAAGCACAACCAGGCCGAGATCACGGCGCTGATCGGTGACGTCGAAGGCAAGGTGTGCATCCTGAACGACGACATGATCGACACAGCCGGCTCGCTTGTGGCCGCCGCCACAACGCTGCAGGCCAAGGGCGCCAAGAAGGTGTACGCCTGCGCGACGCACGGCCTGTTCAGCGGCCCGGCGTACGACCGCATCGAGAACAGCTGCATCGAGGAGGTCGTGGTCACCAACGCCGTGCCCGTGCCGCTCGAGCGTCAGACCGGCAAGATCAAGGTACTCACGCTCGCGCCGCTGTTCGCGCAGACCATCAAGAACGTCTACGAAAACGGCTCCGTCTCGCAGCTGTTCGAATAGGGTAGCCAAAGCATGTTTCTGATTGTTGGCCTGGGCAATCCGGGCGAGGAATACGAGCATACGCGTCACAACGCCGGCTTCGACACCATCGACTTGGTGGCCGAAGAGGTTGGCGCGCACTACTGGAAAACCGAATGCGGCGCGCTGACCGCGAAAGGAACATGGCGCGACTACGATGTGATTCTGGCGAAACCGCAAAGCTATATGAACACCTCAGGCGGTCCGGTGAAGCAACTGATGAACGCTTACGGCGTTGCGGCCGATCACCTGATCGTTGTGCATGACGAGCTCGACATAGACCCGGGGACCATCCGCGTGAAGTTCGGCGGTGGGCACGCCGGGCACAACGGCCTGCGATCCATCTGCGACAAGCTGGGCACGCGCGATTGGTTCCGCGTTCGCTGCGGCATCGGCCGCCCGCCCGGACGTATGCCGGTAGTCGACTGGGTGCTTGGCCGCCCGAAGAAAGAAGCCGCCGATGACTTCAACCAAGCCTGCGACCTGGCAAGCCAAGCCGCGCTGTCGCTCGTGACCGACGGCCTGGAGAAAACCCAGCAGAAGTTCAACTAGCGCACCATCAAAGTACGCGACCAGACTTTTGACCGCGATCGTAATTGAGCCGCCTCCCATTTTCGATACGAGAAATGGGAGGCGGCTCACTTATTGAATAGGGTATTTCAGACGACGATCTAGCGCCTCGTCGCTGCCGATGGGCTTGAGTAACGATATGGCCCAAGCAACGTAAATCCAATCATGCCGCAACCGGCTCGTCCTCTTCGAAAGCATAACAATATGAAGACCTTCAAGCCTCCGACCGCTTGTTATGTAGCCAATTTAACTTTTGTGACTCTATTCTCGATATGAACTATACTTGAATACGAATGAACACGTCTGAGATTGATTACTTTCGGGGACAAATGGCTTTTTATTCTCAGAATAGAATGAAGGGGAAATCCGCCGTGAAAGCGGTTGCCGTGGTGCTATTGCTCTGCACTGTCGTTATGTCTACCGTCGCCCTTACCGGCTGCAAACGCACGAATGTCCTATTCGAGCAAATTCACGATCAAGAGAACGGAAAGCTCGACCAAACGAAGGAAACCCTTTGGGAGGAAAATCCGGACGCACCCGAAGATCCGACGCGCGACAGCCAATTCGAAAGCCAGAACGAAAACTTGGCTCAGCAGGAGAACACGAAAACCACGTTCGACGAGAATCCTAATAACACCGACGAGCAAACTGAGCAGCGCGAGCAACAGGAAACCAGTCACGATTACAACGCCACGAAGGGCACGCAAGCTGAAGGAAGTGCAGGCAAAACCGCCGAAATAGCCAGCAACGACAACGGCGCCGGCGGGGGTGGCACCGATAATAGCCAGACCGTTCCCTCTGGAATGGGCGGCGGTACGAAGGTGTGGGACGCGGCAAGCGCCAGCACTCCTTTGCCCGAAAACGTACATACGGTTGCCGCATCCGGCGACTACGGTATTTTGGTCGAGATGCTTTGCGGCCAGGGCGCGCTGGTTGGCACGGACGATACCGCAAAAGCGAAGGCAGCTGCGAAGGGCGCTTTTCCCGGTGAAGGGTTCGAAAGCGTCGCGACCTGCTGGGACGGCTCCGGCACCCCTATTCTGAGCGAAATTAAGGCGCAAAGCCCCAACTGCATACTGCAGGCGAACGACACGCGAGCCCTCACGCAGGCTGAAATGGATGCGCTAAGCGAAGCGGGCTTGAATTGCGAGGTCCTGAATCTGCCCGATTTGGGCGGCGCTACCACGTCGGATTCCGACTTGTGCTCAGCCGTGACCACCGTCGGCGAGCTGATGCACCCCGCAGCCGGCGAAACCTCAACTTACGATTCGGCCGAAAGCGCCAAGCGCTATATCGAGCTGCACGACAATGTTATCTCCATCTGCGTGGATGCGAACGGCGGCTATTCGTACAAGGTGGTCAACGGAGCGTCGTACGGCTATATTTACCAGGGAGAAGCCGGCGTCGGCACCGCTTCGAGCAGGCTTTCGAACAACAGGTACACAACGGTGTTCATTAACAGCTGGGTTTCGGCTGGCGTCTCTTCCGTGTCGTCCACGCGCTCTTATGCGGGATCGTCGGTGGGCTATCTTTCCGACACTTCCAATACGCTTGACGTTTCTGGTGGTGTCGGGCTTTCTATGTCGGGCCAGAATGCCGGTTTCTTACTGATGGATTACTACTTGCAGTGCGCAGGCGTTACCGACAATTCCTACGAAGGGTCGGCTCCCGTCGCAGCCTCGGCCTCTACTTTGCAAGCTTTGCCGAGTGTCATTTCCGCAGGCGATTACAAGGGTTTGTCGCTATCTGTGTCCGTCGACGGCAGGTCGGCGCCATCCGCTTTGTGGTACAGCCCGTCGGGCGACTGGAAAAACGACACGTTGCTCGTCGGTGACAGTAGCGGTAAATTCCCCGGCATTTTCGTCCGTACGAGCGAAATCGGCGAGCAGTTGCAGGCATCGGCTTCGCTTTCTAACGGCTACTACAACATGAACACCAAGTACACCTATCTGGTCATGCCCGCCGGTCTGTTCGGCAGCTGGGCCGATGGCGGACTCGAAAGCTTCCTGTTGGCCCCTTACGCATTCGGCTACTACGTGGGCAATTCCTCTATGACCGAAACGTATGCCCAGGCGGCGAGCAATTTCGCTTCGCTGTTCTATCGCACATCGGCAGACACCGTATTCGATTACGTGAATGGAGCGTGATGCGACTGAAGTTTCCCTGGTGACGACCTCTTCGCGAGAGTTTCGACCGACGCAACTTTCGCGAAGGCGTTTCGTCATTGAAACGTCTTGAATACGGCTTATGCCGTGAACTGTTGTGCATCTTCGGATGCGAAAGGAAAGGAAAGCCTATGAACTGGAAACTTAGGTCTACCGTTGTCCCCATGGTCGCCGCGACCGGACTCGTCGTCGCCATGGGCGCCGGCACTGCGTTCGCCGACGACGCCGCCACCACGTCTAACGTGGCCGCACTTCCCACTGACGGATACGTGACCGCCGCCGCTACCCGCGCGGCCCAGCCGGCCCCTGAAATTCTGGGCCTGTCCGGCGTTGAGGAGACCAACAATTCTTGGTATGACGTTACGCAACGCCTGAACAGCCTTGACTGGAGTGCTCCGAAGTATTACCTGATGGCCAACCTGACGTACAACATCAGCCCGAACCCGTATTTCTATAACTACCTGTTCGACACCTCCGGTAAACAGGTTGTCATCAATCCTTCTCGCTCGGGCAAGATGGGCCCGCGAGCCTCGCTCGGTACTTATGGTGAGGATCAGACCGACGACGATGTGTGGAACATGCTTCCCGATGTCGTGATCGGCACGATGGCCAAGACCGGCACGGCCGACTACAGCTCCGATGCTTATGCGGGCGCCATCTCCGAAGCTAAGGGCGTTACCTACAACCCCGTTGGCATTGATTACGTCATGAACACCAACGCTGGCTTCATCAACGATATGTACAACATCGCTTCTGCGGCTGACCAGATCGTCGCAAGCAGCAATGGTACGAAGCAGCTGCGTTACGGCAACGCCACCGAAATTGCCAAGCAGTACGAGGAGTACATCCGCGGCACGCAGGGCTATGTGCTGGCCGAACTGGCTGCAAACGGCGAGGATCAGAAGGTCGTCGCTTCGGTCAACAGCTATGATCCGACCACGGGTACCTACAAAATCATCGCTTCCGGCTACTCCGAGGGCACCGCTTCCACGAACCGCTACCTTGAGGCTGCCGAGGCGGTTTCCGTCAACCTGATCGACGAGCTGAAGCTTACCGTTGACGGCAACGGTCTTGCCACCTGCACGGCAGAGCAGCTCGCTCAGGCCGATTTGGTGCTTGTCGGGTGCCAATCCGACAACTCGTCTAAGGAAGACCTTGCTAGTGTCAGCGACATCCTTGGCACCATGGACTCCGAGCAGAAGGCCAAGTGCTACTACGTTACCGACGCAAACAACTCCGCCGGCTCCATGTACGGCGTGACGATGAACTCCGTCGAGAACGCTCAGAACATCGGCCGTATCCTTGGTTGCCTGTACCCCGAGTACATCGACCAGGACGACTGGATCTGCTACTACTACGACAATTTCTATCACATCAAGTCCAATAAGCTTGCCGAAGCTGTTGACAAGGCCATGGACGGCGTGCGCAATTGGGACGCTTCCGGCGCCGACGCCGAGGCTACCGCTACGAGCTGGACTGTCGAAGACGCCTCGACCTATAACGAGGCCGATGTCCAGGCCAAGATCAACCGCGGCATCGCTTACCTGCAGTCGCAGGGTGCTGAGGCTACCGGTGCGGTTCTGACTCCGACCGACAATATCGAAAAGGCTTCCTACGATATCTCCACCTCTTCTGAGGAAGCTACGGTTACCGTCGACAGCATCGAAACGCAAACCTACACCGGCGCGGCCGTTACCCCCAAGGTTGTCGTCCGTTACAATGGCGACAAGCTTGTTGAGGGCACCGAATATGAGGTTTCCTACGTTAACAACGAAGCTGCAGGTAAGGCTACCGCGGTCGTTAAGGGCAAGGGCGCTTACGCAGGCACCATCATTGTCTCGTTCGACATCGCCGAGGCGACCACCGTCTATCGCATGTACAACCCCATCACTAGCGAGCACCTGTGGACCACGGATGTTAACGAGTACAACGACCTCGTTAATCATGACTGGAAGAAGGAAGACGTTGCTTGGACGACTTCCGCTACCGGCAAGGGCGTTTACCGTCTGTACAACGCCGCGCTGGGCGCGATGGGCAAGATGAGCCATCACTACACCACCGACAAGGCCGAAGCTGACAAGCTGGTGGCCGAGAATGGCTGGGTCTACGACAACGACAAGAAGCCCATCTTCTACTCGGCTGAGGACGAGTCTGGCGCGTTCGAGGGCGCTAGCCCCGTTTACCGTCTGTACAACGACGGCCTTTCCGCTCACCATCTGACCCTCGACCAGGACGAGAATGACTCCCTGATCAAGGATCATGGCTGGACTGGTGAGGGTACCGGTTTCTACGCCTACAAGCAGCAGAAGCAGGAAGATTCCGGCTCTGATTCTGATAAGTTGGTTGATTAGTCCAGAAATTTAGCTGTTTTGCAGCCATCGAGGGGCCCGCTTAGTGCGGGCCCCGCATTGCGTTGGCCTTAATAACTATCCTTAGTGCTTAGATAAGGAATCAGCATGTCGAACGATCGCATATCCGAAACGAAGGGTCTTATCCGTGGGGGCGCAAACGTCGCGATTTCATGCGCGCTTGCCGCGTCTCTCACGCCGAAGATCGCTCTTGCCGACGAGGCGAGCGGGTCCTCCGATTCGGATACCGTTGCCGTTGCGAGCGCAAGTCAAAACGCATCTATCGACATCACCGAGCAGTGGAATGCTGGCGGCATGGTGATTTCCGAGGGGGGCACGTATGTACTTTCCGGGGATGTGCATTCCGACGGCGCTCTCGTAGTGAACGCCCCGGCTGGAAGCGTCGTTGTGTTGGACCTTGCGGGGTACAACGTTGAGGTTGGCGGTACAGCCGTTGCTGCGATTGTGGCCGATGGGTCGCAGGGGCAGATCATCGTTAAAGATTCAGCCTTTGAACAGGCGGTTTCCAATAGCACGCTGCAGGCGGATGCTGAGCCTTTGTCGTATATCAGGTTGGTATCGGCTGATGCCAGCGAATCCGTCGCGGCAGTGCGCATGAACGTTACGGTTGCAGAAGGCTCAACCGATGCGGCGCTGCCTTCGCTTTCGCTTTCGCATGTTCGCGTGCAGGGAGCAATCTCTAGCTTTGCCGATGGGCTGGATGATTCGGTTTCTTGTTCGGCCTTCGGGCTTTACACTTCGCTTTCCGGCGACGTGCCCGAGGGTGTGGACTGTCTTAACGTTGCGCTTGACGGTTGCTGCTTCGAAGCAGCGGTGTGCGGTGCAGAATCGCCTCAATGGGCTCAGGCGAGCGTGGCCGAATCGGATTCTTCCCATGCCGGTATTGCTGCAAGCGTGTATACGCAGGTCAAAGGTATCTCTTTCTCCGGCTTGAATCGCTTTTCAGCTTCTTCCGATGCCGGATATGTTCATTTGCGTTCAACTGTGGCCGATGCATTTTCCGCTAGGGAAGAGGCTTATTTTGCCGATGCCGTGCGTGTTCTTGTCGGCGAAAACGCAGTTGGCGAGCGTTTGATGGCCGCAGCTTCTGCCGAACAGGCAGCGGATTTGACGGGCAAGCTCGTCGATGCGACAAACGCGCATGTTAGCAATGCTCAAGAGGAAGCAGTCGTTATCGGCAAGGATGCCCTGAGCTCTTCAGGCGGCGCTACCCTGAAGTCAATCAACCCGTCCGCATATGATTCCGCAGCAAGCCTGAAGTGCGTAGGGAAGTCGACGTCAACCTACGGCTCTGTCTCCAACCCTAAAGAGCATGCGGCAAACGCGCTCCTTTCCGTTGCGGTGGAAGGCTCGCCGCTTTCCGTACCTGAGTCTTTGGCTTATTTAACCGAACAATCGGTTAACCTTTCTAGCAGTTGGAAGGACAAGTCTCAACGGTTCGAAATCACCGAAAGCGGAACGTATTACCTGGATTCCGACATTCTGGCAACCGGTTCGGGCTCGTTGGAAATTTCCGGCGATAACATCGATGTACGCATCGTTCTGAACGGCCATTCGCTCGATTTCGATTTGGGATCGACTGCTTCGGCCGGCATTACCATCACCGGTTCGGCCAACGTGAGCATTATCGGCGGCGATGCATCGGGCACCATCAACTTCTCTAGCGGCGTGCCGGGCAATATCATCACGCAGCGGTCGAGCGGTGCGCTATCCCTGAGCAATGTAAACATGCTCTCGAAGAAGAGCAATGAATATTCGGCTTTGTCGGCCGTTTCCATGCATGCCATCGGCATCTACGCTGGTAACGTGACGGTTGAAGGCTGCACGCTTTCCGTAGACGAATCGAATCTGTCGACTGGGTCCGTCACGGCAAAATCCGACCCTTACCCTTGCGTCATCTACGACGGACGCGACTCTACGTCGTCAGCCGCGCGAAATTCTTCCATCACCTTGCGCGATACGACCCTCAAGCTCGTTGCGTCCTCTACGGCGACGCTTGAAAGCGACAGCTGTCACTTCGGCGTTTCCGGATATGGCGTTTATGTAC
>CAVBPP010000029.1:0-8143 GCA_963597295.1 Paratractidigestivibacter sp.
CCTCCCAGCAGATGCAAACGGCATCGAAATCCGCAAGGCTCTGACACAGCTCGGTAAACGAAGCCGGCTTCTCAACAGCAGGAATGGACATCTGCCCCGATTGCATGGCGGCGCTTTTCGCGATAGAACGCCAGCGCTCGGTGCGGGTGCGGGCTTTCTTCTCGTCCAGCTTCACGATGGAGCGCTTAGAAGAAAACGGCATGAAAGCCGAAACGCCCAGCTCGGTCGCGTGGCGAATAACGGTATCCATCTTGTCGCCCTTCGCCAAGCCTTGGCAAAGCGTGACGCGGACGCACTGCTTCGGCGCATCGACATGGCGCGCGACCGAAACGACGGGCACATTGCCCTCGAAGCCCTCGATGCGGCATTCGAAGTAATCGCTCGCGCCGTCAACGACGGCGATATGCTCGCCGGGACCCAAGCGCAGCACGCGGAAGTGCTTGGCATCGTCGGCAGCCAGCTCAAGCGGAAAAGACGCTTCGGTCTCTTGTGCGATGACCTGCGTTTCCAGGAAGAAGCGAGGTAGGGACATGCGAGCCCGGCCTAGTTGAACTTGTCGCGCAGCTTCTGCAGCGGCGTGCGCGCCTCGGCGACGTCCTCGCCGAACTCGTGCGCAAGCTGCTCGAGCAGTTCACGTTGCTTTTTCGTGACCTTCTTCGGCACTGAAACGGTGACGTGCACATAAAGGTCGCCACGAGCGTCGGAGCGCAAACGGGGCATGCCGAAACCCTTGCAGCGCACGGTCTGGCCGTTCTGCAGGCCCTCAGGGATGCGCACGGTCACCTTCTCGTTCTCGAAGATGCCGTCGACCTCGACCTCAGCGCCCAAGGTTGCCTGAACGATGGAAACGTTCGCACGGCAGTGCAGGTCGTCGCCGTCGCGCTCGAAGAACTCATGGGGCTGGATGCGGCACGTGACGATGAGGTCGCCCGACGCCGCGCCGCGCAGACCCGTCTCGCCGAAGCCGGAAAGGCGCAGCTGCTGCGCATCGCGGATGCCGGCCGGCACCTCGACGGTGACGCGCTGACGGTCGGGCACGCGGCCCTGACCCTCGCATTCAGGGCACGGGTTGTCGATGGTCTTGCCGGTGCCGCCGCACTTCGTGCAGGTCGATGCCGTCTGCATGTCGCCCAAGAACGTGCGCTGAACCGTGACCACACGTCCGCGGCCGTCGCATTCGGGGCAGGTGACTTCCTTGCCGCCCTCGGCCATGCCGGTGCCCTCGCAATCGGGGCACGGGGCCAAGCGGTCATAGACGATTTCCTTCTTGACGCCGGTCGCAACCTCCTCAAGCGTCAGGCGCAATCCGACGCCCATGTCACGGCCCTCGGTGCGTTGCTGGCGTCCGCCGCCTGCCCCGCCGCCGAAGAAGCTCGAGAAGATATCGCCCATGCCGAAGCCGCCGCCGAAGATGTCCTCGAAGTCGACGGCGCCGCCGTAGCCGCCCCCGGATGCGCCCGGAATGGTGCCGAAGCGGTCATACTGGGCGCGCTTGTTCGCGTCGGAAAGAACGTCGTAGGCTTCGTTAAGCTCTTTGAACTGGTCTTCCGCATCCGGAGCCTTGTTGACGTCGGGATGCAGCTCACGCGCACGGCGCCTGAACGCCTTCTTGATATCGGCCTCCGTCGCGTCCTTCGATACCCCGAGAACCTCGTACAAGTCCTTCGCCATACAGATCAAGCAACCTTTCCACTTCGGCTTACGCCAAGTCGTTTACATATCTCCCAGCGCGGCGCCGGCGATGCGGACCGCGCGCAATACCTTCGAATAATCCATTCGTGTCGGGCCGATGACGGCCACCACGCCAGCAGAATCTCCGCGGCCGTAACGGCTCGCCACCACGGAAACGCCGGAAAGCTCCTCGGCCTCGTTCTCGGACCCGATGCGCACGCTCGGCGTCGCGCCCGATGTACGGGCGGCGTCGTCCAAAATATGCAGCAGCACCGTGTCGTCCTCCAAAACCTGCATAATGGGCAAAATGGAGCTTGAGCTGCTGAATTCCGGCTGCGAAAGCAAACTGGAAAGGCCCAGGCTGTGCGCGCGGGACCCCTCGGATTCCTTCAAGCAGGAAAGCACCTCGTCTAGCACCATGCGCACGAGCGGGTCGCGGAAGGCCTCGGCCATGCCGGCGGTGAGCCCGCCTTCGATATCGTGCAGCGAATTGCCCGTGAACACATCGTTGAGCAGGCGCTGAACGCGGGCCAGATCGTCGCCCGACACCTCGTCGGCGAAATCCATCTGGCGGTTGAACACCTGGCCGTCCTCGGTCACCACGACAACGAGCGCACGGTATGGCGTAAGCGAAATCAGCGAGAGCTGCTTCACATGCAGATCGAGCACGGAAGGCGCCAACACGATGGACAGGCAATCGGTCAGGCGAGACAGCGCGGCGGATGTCTGCTCGAAAAGCTCGTCGAGCTCGGTGGCGCTTTGGCGCAGCTTGTCAGCGGCCTCACGGCAACGCTCGTCATCGGCGTCGGCGGCCTGCTCGGAAAGCAGATCGTCTACGAACGCACGGTATCCGAAATCGGTGGGGATTCGCCCGGCGGAGGTATGCGGCTGCGCGATGTAGCCCCCATCCTCGAGCACGGAAAGCTCGTTGCGGACGGTCGCGGCGCTCACGCCGAGGTGATAGCGCTCGGTCAGCGTGCGCGATCCGACGGGAAGGGCGCGCGCCACGTATTCCTCGATCAGCGCGGCAAGCACTTTTTGCCTGCGATCCGAAAGCACGGCGGCCCCCTTTCCTGAACTTGCCCTATGCGGGTTTCAACGATTTGCGAAAAGGTATTTTAGCAGCCAAATGCGCGGAGTGCTAACCATTTGCACCGAATCGTAACGAAACGGATGACAAGCGGGCGAATTCGGCTGAGAAACGCTGCGCCAACCGCAGCTTCACCAGCGAAAACGCAAGCTTGCCAATTACGGCGCCAGGTCGAAGATGTCGCCGTACAGGTCGTTTCCGCACAGCCAGCCCCGCTCGGTCGGGCGCCAACGGCCGTCCACATGCTCGACAAGGCCCCTGTCGCGCAGCGATTCGTAGCACGCGGCAACCTTCGGGAGCACCTGCGACGCCCGCGCAACCTGCTCGTCGGACACGCCGCGGGTCATGCGCATGGAAAGCATCAGGTCCTCGGCCGTCATCTGGGCCGGATTCAAGTCGTCGGTGACGCGCCCATCCTGCACGCGCATGCGGCGGCTTTCGTTTTGCGTCATAGTCGCCGCGCTTCGGCCGAGCCCCAGGTAGGGAACGCCCGTCCAATAGGCGATGTTGTGCTTGCATTCAAACCCAGGCTTTGCGTAGCTGGCAACCTCGTAGCGGCCATACCCGGCAGCCGTCAGCAGTTCGGCGGCGGCCTGCATCTGATCGGCCTCGACATCGTCGTCGGGATCGGGCAACTCGCCCGACATCACCTGCCGGTAGAACAGCGTGTTCTCCTCGATGGTCAGCGGATACACGCTCACATGAGTTACCCCCAAGTCGATTGCGCGCTGCACGCTGGCCGCGAACGATTCAGCCGACTGTCCGGGGATGCCGCACATCAGGTCGACGCTCACGTTCTCGAAACGCTCGTGGGCGGCCTCGACGGCGCGTGCAGCCCCTTCGGCGTCGTGTGCGCGTCCCAGGGTGCGCAGGACATCGTCATCGAAGCTCTGCACGCCGATGGACAAACGGTTCACGCCGAGCGCCCAAATATCGCGCACCATGTTCGCCGTCAGGCTTTCGGGGTTGGCCTCCATGCTGCATTCCACATCGGGCTCAAGACGCATCGAAAGCGATAGCGTGTACAGCAACATGGAAAGGCGCGACATGCCCACATGCGAGGGGGTGCCGCCGCCAAGGTACACCGTCCGGATATCGGCAAGCTCGCCCTCCTTCGCCTTCGCTCGGATCTGCAGGCACAGGTCCTCGATGTACGAGTCGATTGCGGAATTGGCGGCATCAATGGCCTGCGTGGCGAAATCGCAGTACGCGCAGCGTTTCACGCAGAAGGGAAGATGCAGGTAAAGGGCCTGATACGGGTCATGCATGGGCGCGCGCCACCTCCAGAAGCTCATCGAACACGACATCGAAATCATCTGCGGAAACGCAACCGTTTATCTTGCCGCGCGCAGCGGCGGCGCCAGGAAGGCCAGCCATATACCACATGGCGTGCTTGCGCATGCGGACGATGTTGCGCCCGTGCTTCTCGGCCAGCAGCCGCGCATGGCGGCGCGCCATGGCGATGCGCTCCTCAGTAGAGGGCGGTTCGGGTTGCGGATGCCCCGACAGGGCGGCTGCAGCCTGAGCGAACAGCCATGGGTTTCCCTCGGCGCCGCGGGCGATCATCACGCCGTCGCAGCCGGTGCGCTCGACCATCGCGGCCGCGTCGGGGCCGCGCTTCACATCGCCGTTGCCGATGACCGGGATACTCACCGCATCCTTCACGCGCGCGATGGCGTCCCACTCGGCGCTGCCGCGATACAGCTGCTCGGAATAGCGCCCGTGCACGGCGATGACGTCCGCGCCGGCGGCCTCGATGCGGCGAGCGAATGCCGGCGCCGTTTCCTCACCTTCGAAGAACCCACGGCGAAACTTCACCGTAACCGGGTGCTGAACGGCCTCGCGAACGGCGGAAACGATAGCCGCAGCCAAATCAGGGTCGCGCATGAGCGCGCTGCCGTCGCCCTTCGTCACGATCTTCTTCGCCGGGCAGCCCATGTTGATGTCTATATATGCGAGCGTATCACCCATCTCGCGTTCGATCCAGGCGGCCTGCTGCGCCATCACCTCGGGCTCGTGGCCGAACAGCTGCACGGCGACCATTTCCTCGCCGGGCGCCAAATCGAGCAGATGGCGCGTCTTCTCGTTCGCATACGAAAGCCCCTTCGCGGAAACCATTTCCGTATACGTCATCTGAGCGCCCTGCTCGCGGCAAAGGCAGCGGAACGCCTCGTCGGACACGCCCGCCATCGGCGCCAAGAAAAGCTTGGGCGAACTCAGAAACTCTACGATATCGAACATAGCCGCAGTTAGCTCGCCAAGATTCCGACGGTGCCGACCAACGACACGAACAGCAGCACGACGAGCGCGATCACGACGATAACGCAGCCGATGCCCGCGAACATAGTCGAATGGCCCTTTGCGCGTTCGGCCTCTTCGGCGGCCTTTTTCTCGTCGAACGCGTCGTCGAGCCAGCTGGATTCTTCCGTTTTCACAATCTGCCCTCCCCCGTGGCGTGCCGATTAATCGTCAACCTTCAGAATAGCCATGAACGCCTCTTGCGGCACCTCAACATTGCCGATGGCCTTCATGCGCTTCTTGCCCTGCTTCTGCTTTTCGAGCAGCTTGCGCTTGCGGCTGATGTCGCCGCCATAGCATTTCGCAAGGACGTCCTTGCGTTTGGCCTTGACCGTCTCGCGCGCGAGCACGCGCCCGCCGATGGCCGCCTGGATGGGCACCTCGAACATCTGGCGCGGGATGATCTCCTTCAGCTTCTCGGTCAGCACGCGGCCGCGGTCGTACGCCTTGTCCTTGTGCACGATGAAGCTGAGCGCGTCGATGGGCTTGCCGGAAAGCAAAATATCAAGCTTGACCAGCTTCGATTCATGATAGCCGTCGAACTCGTAGTCAAGCGAGGCGTAGCCTTTCGTGTTCGACTTCAGCTTATCGAAGTAATCCATGATCAGCTCTGACAGCGGAATCTCCCAAAGCATCTCGACGGTGTGCTCGGAGAGGTATTCCATGGAGACGAACGTGCCGCGGCGCGCGACCGTGAGCTCCATCACCGCACCAACGTAATCGGGCGGGATCAAAATCTTCGCCTTCAGATACGGCTCCTCGATGCGCTCGATCTCGCCGGGATCGGGCATCTCCTGCGGCGAATGCAGGCTCACCATGGTGCCGCCCTGCTTGTAGACGTGATATTCCACCGACGGCGCTGTGGCCAGAAGGTCCAGGTTGAACTCGCGCTCGAGGCGCTCCTTGATGACCTCCATATGCAAAAGGCCCAGAAAACCCACGCGGAAGCCGAAGCCGAGCGCGTGCGACTTCTCGGCCTCCCAAATGAGCGCCGGGTCGTTCAGCGACAGCTTCTCGAGCGCTTCCTTCAGCGGCTCGTACTGGTCTGAATCTATGGGGAACAGGCCGGTAAACACCATCGGCTTGGCCTCGCGATAGCCCGGCAACGCCTCGGTGACGCCGCCCTCCGCGAGAGTGAGCGTGTCGCCGACCTTCACGTGGGAAAGGTCCTTCAGGCCCGTGACCAAATAGCCGACCTCGCCAACGCCGAGCTGCGGCAGAGCCTCCTCAGACGGATGCCGCGCGCCCACTTCTTCGGCGAGAATCACCTGGTCGGTAGCCAAAAGGCGCAGCTTCTGGCCCTTCTTCATGCAGCCGTCCACCACGCGCACGAGCGCCACCACTCCGCGATACGGGTCGAAATAGCTGTCGAAAATGAGCGCGCGCAGGGGCGCTTCCGCGTCCCCCTCGGGCGCCGGGATGTTGTAGACCACCGATTCCAGCAGATCATGCACGCCCACGCCGGTCTTGCCGCTCGCGAGCACCGCGTCGTCGGCGGGAATGGCCAGGCCATCCTCAATCTCGGCCTTCACGCGCTCGGGCTCGGCCGATGGCAGGTCGATCTTGTTGATGAGCGGGATGATCTCCAAGTTCGCGTTCATGGCCATCATGGCGTTGGCCACCGTCTGCGCCTCGACGCCCTGCGTGGCGTCCACGACCAGCACAGCGCCCTCGCAGGCAGCAAGCGAACGCGAAACCTCATAGGTGAAGTCGACGTGGCCCGGAGTGTCGATCAGGTTGAACTGGTACTCCTCGCCGTCATCGGCCGTGTACTTCACGCGCACGGCCTGGCTTTTGATGGTAATGCCGCGCTCGCGCTCGATGTCCATGCTGTCGAGCAGCTGGGCCTGCATGTCGCGCTCGGACACGGTGCCCGTCTGCTCTAAGATGCGGTCGGACAGGGTGGATTTGCCATGGTCGATATGGGCGATGATGGAGAAATTCCTGATGTGGCTCGGGTCGGTCATATCCTGCGCTTTCGAAAATCAAGGGCACCGCTAGGGCGCCCTTATAAACTTACTATTGGGTTATGGTAACAGGTTAGCCGCCCGCACGCGCGAGGCGGCAAGGCCGCGCACTACAATTCCACGTCGGCGGCTGCCGTTGCCGAAGAGCTTACGGTGATAAGCTTCTCGGCCTTCACCGTCGTGCCGTCGACGGTGACGATAGCCCAGGTGCCCTCGCTCAGAGTGATCTGCGCGCTGCCCCCGGAAACCGATTTGGTCGTGCTCTGCTCCGGCACGTACTTCGACCCGTCCTCGGAAATGAACGTGGGCTTGCACACGACGACGGAACTGGCCTGCGTCTTCACATTCACCGTGCCGTTGCACTCAACGGCGCCCTTCGGCGAGGAAACGTCGTAGGTCTGCTTCGAATCCGAATGGCACGACGTGCACGATTCGCCGCCGTTGATCATCTGATGTGCGCTCGAGCACCCCGCAAGGCCCAGGCAACCGAACGCCAGCACGCCCGCACAGGCGACGCCGACCGCGGCCTTTTTGAACTTGTCCTGCATGAAAACCCCTTTCAGCCCCTTCGAAATTGTGCATTTGCCTGCACAATTGGAAATTCGCCGGCGCGCAAGCGCACCGCGTCTGCTATTCTACCGCATTGCGTATCCGGCAAGACGTTCCCGAGAAGTGTTTTTCGGGAGTCCGCAGACAAGGCTGCAAGAGGGATTCATCGTCGCGCCGGGTGGCCGATTGGCTCAAACGAAGCGGGAAAACCTGACCGCTCACGCATACGCCCGCAAAGCGGGATTCACGCCCATACGGCGCGTATGCCAATCAGTCACCTGTGCACGTCTTCCCCACTTCAAAGCTTTGCACGCATTGCCCGATTCGCGCAATGTCAGGTCGCCTATGCGACGAACAACCGAAGCGAAGGAGTTTCGAAAATGGCGAACATCAAGAGCCAGAAGAAGCGCATCATCACCAACGAGAAGTCCCGTCAGCGCAACCGCGCCTACAAGTCCGAGCTGAAGACCGCCATCCGCACGGCTCGCGAGGCCGTCGCCGCCGGCGATGCCACCGCCGCCTACGCCAAGGCGCTGGACGCCTGCCGTCTGCTGGACAAGGCCGCTTC